>JAEHDI010001013.1 GCA_016880505.1 Bryobacterales bacterium
AAAGCACCTTTTCACGCGCCTCGGCGACGCTCGATGCCTCTACAACGCGGTGTTCGGCTTGGAAAGCCCGGACGATCGCATAGCGGGCGACGGGCTCGTCGTCGACAACCAGAACGGTGCGAGGCATCGGTATTATCGAATAACTCATCTTAAACCGACCGACGCCCGAGAGTTCGACAGCCGTGGCCATCAGCGAAAAGCCAGCCCGATGCGGAAGCCGACGAGATGCGCGAAGCGGCCGCCGTCCGAGAAAACGTGATCCCGGACCTCCAGCCGCAGACCGACGCGCTCGTTAAACCAGGAGATCACGCCGCCTCCGATGTTAAAGCCACTCTCAGAGCCGGAGCGAAAGAGCAGAGTATATCCCCCATTCACGAAAGGCACGATTTTCGTCGAAGCTGAGCGGGCATCCCGGAAGAAGTAGCCGCCGTCTGCGGAGAATACGCCGAGACCCTCGCGGAAGCCGCGCCATGGATGCGCATACCCGATCTCGGCGCCGGCTGACAATCCCTTGTACACAAGTCCCTCAGCACCGGCTCCGTAATGCACGAAACCGGATCCGTCGGGCGAAGTCACGCCCGGAGCAAAGAAAGCGTAGCCTTGGCCGCTGTAGTCCTTCTCAGTTTGCGCTCCCGCAGGCTGAGCGATGACGGCGGCGAGGATCATCATCAAAGGAACGGTTTTCACGATTTGTTCCCTCCGGCCTTGACTTATGCAATTCATGGACTCTTTACAAGTTATTGTTTTTCAATGACTTACTTGGGGCCGTCTGCTCGCGAGTTGGCTCCGCACGCTGTCACCTGTCAGGAGGGGCTGGCAGTGACGAGCGCTAGAATGGTCGAATGAGCGCATGCCATCGCTGGGCTCTCGTTGTCACGTGCCTGCTCACGGCGCCGTGGGCGCACGGGGCAGGCGTGACGGTGCGATTTGATCCGTTGTCGCCGGAAGTGGGGCCGTTTCCGGCCGATTCTCTGACGGTCGCCGACGCAACGCAGAAGACCGGGGTGCGGGTGAACCTCCCGCTATCCAACTGCACAGCCCAGCCAAGCACGTGCGAAGACCTCAAGCTGATCAACGAGCTTGACGGATTCAACCTCCAACCTCGAGTTCGGGTGCGATTCAGCGGGCCGGTCAACACGGCGACGCTCCGGTCCGGGATATTTGTGGTCGCTTTGGACGATATTGTCGCTGGTGTACTTGGGGCGCATCTGGCGGGGCAAGTTATCGCGATCAACCAGGTGATCTTCGATCCCGATACGAATACAGCGTACGCCGAGGTGGACGAAGTGCTCGACCAGCATCGCCGTTATGCTCTTGTGGTCACGGATGCGGTTCGGGACAGGATGGGCGATCCCGTCGAAGAGGATCCGGCCTATGGACGGTGTTCGGCGCCACTGTTTCAGAGCGCCTATTGCCGCCAGCTCTCGGAGGTCGTGAAGACGTTGAAAGTACCGGGGAAGATCGTGGCAGCCTCGCGGTTTACGACTCTAAGCGCTACAAGCTGGCTGGAGAAGGCTCGGGCAAGGATTCAAGACTCCACGATGAACGTCCATCGGCCGTCACCGAAGAACACGTTCAAGGTCGCCGGCCTGTTGGCCTTCAGCCTGCGCCTTCAGGTGAAATCCAACCCGCCGGCGTTTGAGGAATTCACAGTGCCGCAGCCGCTATTGGCGGCGATCCTGGCAGACGTCGATCGGATCGCCTTTGCGTCGTTTGACTCCCCGCGATTCCTGGACGCCAAACAGACGATCCCGGCGGTGCCCACCGCTGGGGAAGTCGCTCTGCCATCTGCTACGACTGAGGTTCATTTCCACGCATTTCTACCGAAGGGGGACAAACCAAAAACAGGCTATCCGGTTGTGATTTTCGGGCATGGGCTCAACGACAGCCGTTTCGGCGCACCCACACTGGTCGCCAACACATTCGCCCGAAACGGCTTTGCGACGGTCGCGATGAACGCCGTTGGACACGGCTCCGGACCGGAGAGCACGGTCGGCCTCCTGGAGCTTTCAGGAAGCACGACGTTGACGGCGGGCGGAAGAAGCATCGACCTGAACGGCGATGGGAACATCGAGTCGCGGGAGGGCTGCCTGCTCCCGGGGCCAGGACCTTTCGGGCTGCGGGACTGTCTTCGGCAAACGGCTCTCGACCTCGCGCAGTTTGTGCGGGTTCTCCGCGGCGGCCTGGACGTCGATGGAGACGGCAGCGTGGACCTCGACCCGGGCCGCATCTATTACGCCGGACAGTCGCTCGGCGCGCTTTACGGAACAGCGTTCAACGCGATTGAACCCGAAATCCGGGCGGCGGCGCTCAACGCGGGCGGAGCGACTGTCATGGACATTGCCCGCTGGAGTCCGTCTTTCCATTCCGTGACACGCGATTTCCTAGGTACGCGTATGCCGCCGCTGCTAAATGCGGACGGGGACTTCAACGAGAACTACGTTCTTCGAAGCGAACCGGCGAAGACGAACGACGTGGCCGGTGCGATCGATATCCAAAACCTTTTCGAGACGTCCGAATGGCTTCAGATGAACGGCGACCCGATCGCCTATGCGGCTCATTTGAAACTGGCGCCGCTGGCGGGCGCTACTCCGAAGAGGGTCTTGTGGCAGTTCGCGCGGGGCGACCGCACGGTGCCGAATCCTCAGAACAGCGCGCTGATTCGCACCGCCGGGATGAGAGAAGAGAGCCGGCTCTACCGGCACGATCTTGCGCGCGCGGTGGCGCCGGAACTCTCGGAGAACCCGCACGCATTTCTCGTCGACATCCAGAGCGCCCCGGGCTTTACGATCGCCGCGGCCGCGCAGCAACAGATCGCAGGTTTCTTCGCCGCCGACGGAATGCAGATTCCCGATGTCAACAAGCTCGTGCCGCTGCTGTTCGGGCGCAACGTGTTCGAGACGCCCGCCTCGCTGCCGGAGGACTTCGGCTTCGGCGCGTCGGTCGTGAGTGTTTCGGCGGCGAGTTACGATTTCGTGGTCGCGCCGGAGTCGATCGTTGCCGCGGGAGGCAGCGGTCTGGCGGTGCGGACGGAAGCGGCGACGTCGCGGTCGCTGCCGACAACAATCGCTGGCACCACGGTACGGGTGGTGGATTCCACGGGGGTCGAGCGGTTA
>JAEHDI010000129.1 GCA_016880505.1 Bryobacterales bacterium
CTGGAGGGTTCTGTTCCGCAACCGCTAGCCACTCCCCGCTCGAGTGCCAGGAAAGCGCCCCTGGACACGGGTTGATCGTTGCCACTCTGCGATCCGGCCCGCCGATCGCCGGCATAAGGAAGATGCCGACCTTGTTTTCGGGCAGCAGCTTGATGAACGCGATGGAGCGCCCGTCCGGTGACCACGCCGGCGCCCCTTCGGGGCCCGGGCCGGTCGTCAGCCGCACCGCGTTCTCTGTGCCGATCATCTTCACGTAGACGTCGAGGTTGTCGCGATTGGGACCCGTCCAGGCGAAAGCCACTTGATTGCCGTCCGGAGAGAAGCTCGGCGTGTACTCCGAGCCCGCATACGTCGTCAGGGGGACCGGCCTTAGCAGCGTGTCGTGCTTTCCCACTGTCGTCAGATAATGCCGCAGGGCGAGGAACCCAGCCGCCAGCGCCAACACTAGGGTCGCCCCCACATAAAGCAGCGCCCACGACCGTCGGCGCAGAGCCGCTGCCTGGGTCGTTAATGCCTCCGCCGCTGCAACCTCCGGTTCGCCATTGTGCTGCGTTTCTATCGGGTACACAAACCGGTATCCGCGCCGTGGAACCGTTTCGATATAGCGCGGGCTCTCGGCCGAATCCCCAAGCACCTCTCGCAGCTTGTTTACCGCGGCGTTGATGCTGTGATCGAAATCGACGAACGTGTCCGAAGGCCAGATCCGCTGCCGTAGCTCTTCCCGCCCGATGACCTCTCCGGGACGCTCCACCAGTGCCGCCAGAATCAGGAAGGGCTGCTCGGCGATGCGCAGCTTGAGGCCGCTCTTACGAAGCTCCATCGTCGCGAGATCCGCCTCGAAGACTCCGAAGCGAACGGCTCGCCTCATTGAATGTGTGTCGGCCATCACGCTCGCTTTCGGATGCACACTATATCGACGACTATTTCCTTCGATCTGTTCCCTGGAAGGATTGACCCGGCCGTCACCCGGTGTGGCTCTGCGGCCACTCCCGGACCATTAACGCCCGCGTGTATGCCACCTGGAACCCAAGTCGCTCGTAGTTCCTCTGGGACACAGTGCCCGGAAGAGTGCCCGCCGTCGCCAGATCGCATCCACGCTCCGCCCCTGCCCGTAACCGCGCCGCGATCAGCGCCGCCTGTACGCCCCGCCGCCGGAAAAACGGATGTGTCGCGTCGGCGTACAGCATCGCCAATCCGTCACGAATCGCCAGCGCCCCGCCTCCCGCGGGCATTCCTTCCACCCTCGCCAGGTAGCAGACGCCTGACTCCATACGGAACAGAATTCGTCCGACCTCCAGTTCCTCTCTTCCCGGCTCGCTCCCCTCGAAGAATCCCCGGGCCAGCGTGTCCGCCCAAACCGCCGCCTCCGGCTCCCCTGTCTTGCGGATTCCAACCCCGCACTCCGCCGCGCAGATCGTTTCGCCTTTCTCCAGACGCCGCGCAAGGACGCTATTGAACTCCGCCAGGCGGTACCCGCGTTCGCCTAGAATCTCGCACAACGATGCATCCGCAAGTGGACAAACATCGATGATCGCCGCCGCTCCCCGGCTACGGTAGAACTCCTCGAGGCGTTCGATCTCCTGCACTGTCACCGGTTCGTTCATCCCGAGTCCGACCGCGTGGCTCAGCGGCGACGTCGCCCCGGCGAACGCAGCCCACCCCTTCCCTACCGCCATCACCGCGGCATCCGAGGAAGGCTGCAGCCGCGCCATCGCCTCCGCGCATTCCCGCGCGCTCTCTGCCTCGCCGCCCTCCAGGCGCCGGGCGAGTGCGATATCCGAGGAGTACACCGCACACCAGTGTATCCGACTCTGCCCGCGCGGGCGCGGCCACGCTTCGCGCCTGCATATACTGAATAAATGCAACCGTTTCACATCATCGTCTGCGGAAGCATTGTCCCGGACCCGCTCCAGACCCTGGAGCCGGTCACCGGGCCGTCCGGTCCTGCCCTCAAGAACGAAATGATGCTCCCCGCCGTGCTCGACCCCTGGGCCGCCCACGCCCTTTTCGAAGCCGCCAACCTCGCGAAGAAAGTACCCGGCAGCAAGGTTTGGCTCGTCAGCCTCGGACCCAAGGCGAAGCTCCAGCAGGTGATGATGACCATCGCACAGAAGGTTCCGTTTGAGTTTGTCGGACTCGATGCGCCCGCCGGCGGCTTCACCGAAGCATACGACGTGGCGGCCTCACTTGCCGAAGCCATCCGGACTATCCCCGGCCTCGATCGCTCGCGCCTTCTCGTCTTCGGTGGTTGGGAGTCCGCGTCTCGGGGCGCCTGCGTCACCATGCAGATGGTCGGCGAGCGCCTCGGCATCACCGACCAGTTCCATGGCGTCGACGAGCTCTCCGTCGCCGCGGACGGCTCCCTCCAGGTTCTCGAACGCATCGAAGGCGGACGCCATCAGGTCTCGGTCTGCGATGGCCCGCCGGCGCTTCTCGGCTGGGCCACCGGTAGCCTGCCTGAGCCTCCCAACAACCCGCAGATCGGCATGGCCAACATGCGCGCCATCATGCCCGCGCTCCAGCGCGCGAAACCGGTGAAACTGGCGGGCGAGGGCCTGAACTTCAGCGCCGTTAGCCTTCCCAGCCAGCGTCGTGAAACGAAAATCGTGAAGGACCTGCCCGCCGGCGAGATCGCGCGGGAGATCGTCGAGTGGATCAGGAGCTAGACCGCTGTGGAAACCATCCTCTTTCTCGCACACACCGAAAGCGACGGGACGCTCGCACGCCCGGCGCTCGAGGCGCTCGCCGGCGCGAAATGGCTCGCCGGCGCATTGCCCGGCTCCACCCTCGCCGCTGGATTCATCGGTGAGAGCACGCAACCCGCTGCCGGTCAGACCACGTCGTGTGGCGCCTCCCGCTTCCTCTCCGTCACGGGACCAGAGTTCGGCCAGTCCCGCTATGCGACCGACGCCGCTGCTGCGGAAGCGCTCTGCCGCACCGCCGGCGCCACGATCGTGATCGTCCCAGCCACAGCCCGCTGGGCGCGTTCTCTGGCGGGCGTCGCTCAGCGGCTTGACGGCCGCATCGATTCGCACGTCACCGGAATCTCCGCGGTGGGTGGCAAGCTGGTGGTCTCCCGCTGGTACTACCGGCAGCGGATGGAAGCAGTGCTCGATCGGACGAAAAGACCCTGGCTGATCCTGCTCGAGACCAGCGTCTTCCCAGCCTGGAGCGGCGAACCAGGCTCAGCCCCGGTTGAGGCCGTCGCCGTCGATCTTCCCGATTCCGCGAAACGAACCCGCTTTGTCGGGATCCGTGCTCCGAAAACCGACGAACAAACAATCCGCCCCGACGCGAATCTGCTCTTCGTCACCGGCGCCGGTTGGACCAAAAAACAATCCGATGGTCAGGTGCACCTCGCCGATGCCGCGGAACTGATCCTTGGTTTCCTCCGAAAGACGCAATCGTATCTCGGCAGCAGCAAATCTCTGGTGGACCTCTCGGGCGAAGGACAGGTGGTGCTCCCCTTCCTGACGCATCTCAACCAGGTGGGCCAGACCGGTTCCACGCCGCGCCACCCGAAGGGCTTGGCCACGTGCTGTCACGGTGAGGAGCCTCACGTCGTCGGCTGGCGCTTCATCAATGAGCGCAGGGCCGTCAACCTCGACCCCAACTGCGGCTGGGCGCGTGGCAAAGCCGACGTCCTCTACGTCGCCGACGCCTTCGACGTGATCAAAAAGGTGAATGCACTGCTGGCGGAGTAGCGCCCGATAGCGGTGAACTACACCTTCGGCAGCGTATACGGCGCGCGGTACTGCTTCGTCAGCCAGGCGCTTGCTTCTTTGTCGTCAGGGAAAGTCTCGGTCTTCGGATCGAACTTCACGTCTCGCCCGAGCCGGTGAGAGATGTTGCCCAGGTGGCAGATCGTCGTGCTCAGCCGCCCAAGCTCGATGTCGGCGTTCGGACGCTGCCGGCTCTTGATGCACTGGAGCCAGTTGCCCGGATGCGATCCACCCGATTCCTCCGCGCTCGCGATCACCTCGTTCTTCGGACCGTACACCTTCCAACCGTCCTCGACGACCAGCGTCCCCTCGGTGCCGTAAAACGCCGTCCCAGCGTAGTCGCCCTCGATCGGATGCATGCTCTGGAAACTGTGCATCTCCCAGACCAGCATCATGTCGCCGTAATCGTACGTGACCACCTGCGTGTCCGGCACCTCCTTGGCGTCGTCAAGCCAGTAGATGCCGCCGTTGCTTGAGATCCGCTTGGGCAACGAATTCTCGACGCCGCGCAGTTTTTGAATTCCCCACATGCCGACATCCAGCATGTGTACGCCCTGGTTTCCCAGTTCCGTGTTGCAGTAGTCGTAGAAGAACCGCCAATTGTAGTGAAAGCGGTTCGGATTGAACGGCCGTTTCGGCGCCGGCCCGAGCCACACATCGTAGTCCGCGCCCGCCGGCGGCGTGCCGTCCGGCGGGTTGCCGATGCTCTTGCGAAGCTGGTTGATCCACGCCTTCACCATGCACACCTTGCCGAGCTTCCCGGAGCCCACGTACTCGACCGCGGTCCGGAAATGCTCGCCGCTCCGCCGCTGCGTGCCCACCTGCACCACGCGGTTGTACTTTCGCGCCGCGTCGCGCATCATCTGCCCTTCCTGAATCGTGTGCGAAAGCGGCTTCTCGATGTAAATGTCCTTGCCCGCTTGGCAGGCGTGAATGGTCTGGATGGCATGCCAGTGGTCCGGCGTGGCGATAATGACGCCGTCGATGTCCTTGTCTTCGAGCACCCGCCGGTAGTCCTTCACCACCGTCGGAGCCTTGTCCTGCGCCTTCTCGATCTGTGGCGACACCTTCGCAATGATCTCGTCGTCGATGTCGCAGATCGTCTTGATCTCCGCGCCCTGCTTGATCGCGCCCAGTGCGTCGCCGCGCCCCTGGTTGCGGCACCCGATCAGCGCGACAACGATCTTTTCGTTCGCTCCCAGCACGCGCCCGGCTGCCGCATGCGCGGACACCAGGCCAGCCGTTTTCAAGAATGTTCTCCGGTTCTCCACGTATTGACAATACACCGTGGACTTATGGCGGGCAAACTCTCGTAGGGCGGACGCCTCCGTCCGCGGCCGGCCCCCAGGCCAGCCGCCGTTTCTAAGTTCGAAGTTCTCTGTGTCCTCTGTGGTGAGTCCTGCGCCTCGCCCTACTTCAGCTTCTCGTCCTTTTCGACTTTTCCGTCGCGGACGTGAACAACGCGGTGGGCGTGCATGGCGATGTCGTGCTCGTGCGTCACTAGCACGATCGTGTTCCCCTGCTGGTGCAGCCGCTCGAACAGGGCCATGATTTCGTTGCCGGTCGCCGTGTCGAGGTTTCCGGTCGGCTCGTCGGCCAGCAGAATCGACGGATTATTGACCAGCGCGCGCGCCACGGCGACACGCTGCCGCTGGCCGCCCGACAGTTCGCTCGGCTTGTGATACATGCGCTGCTCGAGGTCCACCTGCCGCATCGCCTGCTTCGCCCGTTCGAGCCTCTGGTCGGAAGGGATGCCGGCATAGATCAACGGCAGTTCCACGTTGTGCAAAGCCGTCGCGCGCGGCAGGAGGTTGAACGTCTGGAACACGAAGCCGATCTCCTTGTTTCGGATCTGCGCGAGTTCGTCGTCGTTCATCTCGCTCACCAACCGCCCGTTGATGTAGTACTGGCCCGCCGTCGGCGTGTCCAGGCACCCGATCAGGTTCATCAGCGTGGACTTGCCCGAACCCGAAGGACCCATGATCGCGACGTACTCGCCCCGGCGAATCTCCACATCCACCCCGGAGACCGCATGGATCTCCTGGTCGCCCATGAGGTAGGTCTTCCATAGGTCATAAGTGCGGATGACAACGCCGTCGCGCCGTAACTGTTCGCCGCGTTCGGTCAATTCCTCGACTGCTGGATTCATGCTCGGTCCTCGCTTCGAAAAAAATCGCGGGTTACTCCGTCTTTGCCGGTGTCTTGTTGTCGACTTTCACCCTGGTGTCGTTGCGAATCGTCCGGATCACCTTGTAGCTGCCCGTGATGATCTCCTCGCCCGCTTTCACACCGTTCAGCACTTCGATATCGGTTGTGCCGGTAATTCCCGTTTCCACCTTGCGGAATGCGACCTTGTCGCCTGAAACTACGAATACGCCCTGGACTTCTTCCTTCCGCTCCTTCTCCTTCGCCGGATCCACCTTCGCCGCGGCCTGAACGCCCTTCTTCGGCGGTGGCTCGAGGTCGCCTTTCTGCCGGATCGTCAGCGCTTGAATGGGAACGGTCAGTGCGCCCTGCCGGGTCGCGGTCGTAATCTTCGATGTGCATGATAAGCCCGGCCGGATCTCCGCGGGCGGGCTGTCCAGCGCGATCACAACCTTGAAATCCTTCGCCTCCTGGCTTGAAATCGCGCTTTGCGACGCCGCAAGTCCCGTCGAGCGCAGGATCGCCGTATTCCCCATCTCGATCACGTGCCCCTTGAACGTTTTCCCGGGAATCGCGTCGATCGTGATATCGGACACTTGGTCGAGTTTCACGTTGACGATGTCCGTCTCGTCCACCTTCACCTCGGCCGTGATCAGCGAC
This sequence comes from Bryobacterales bacterium, assembly GCA_016880505.1. Lineage (GTDB taxonomy): Bacteria > Acidobacteriota > Terriglobia > Bryobacterales > Bryobacteraceae > JAEHDI01. The sequence goes on from JAEHDI010000129.1 coordinate 6,528, forward strand.
ATGTCGGCGATCGTCATGATCAGGCTCGCCGACGAATTCTGGATGCCCGGCACCACCGTCTCGCCCACGCGGACAGGCAGGTTCGTTAC
>JAEHDI010001014.1 GCA_016880505.1 Bryobacterales bacterium
CACAAGATCGGCGCAAAGCATCCGGGTCTCGGCTCGCCTGTCGACCATATAACTCATCTATCGGTCCGCTCCATGAAAGAATTTAGGCGATAAAAAGACTTACCGCCGCCCTGTGTCCGTGAGTACCAGCTCAGCGAAAATCCTCCGCTGTCATCGGGTCCCCACATGGCGTCGTTCGTATTCCTCGCGGGTACAAAAACTCTCACGGCCGATCGCGCGGTCCACCGCAAGGATCCCGTCGAGGTGGTCCATTTCGTGTTGGAGCAGCTCCGCCAGCGGCCCGCTTCCCTCAATCGTCCGCATGGCGCCCGACAGATCCTGGTAGCGCACGCGGGCCGCCAGTGCCCGCTCCACGTATACCATCAGGTTCGGGAACGAAAAACAGTCGTCCCACAGCCGGAACCGGTCCTCGCTCTGCCACTCGAACTCCGGGTTGACCATCGCGTAAGGGATCCCTTCGAATTCCAGGTAGATCACCCGGTGCGTCTCTCCTATCTGCACCGCGCTGATACCCCGGCCAAACCCGTGTGTCCGCTGAAACTCGTGCAGCGTCGCGCGCAGGTCGCGGATGATCAACCGCGCTTCTTCCGGCCGTTCTACCGGCCCGGACACGGCTCGCAGAAGCGGGTCGCCAAGCTGCAAAATCCTTCTCGCCGGCATTGCGTTTATGGTATGTTTACCTCGAACCTGGTTCAAGCGGGAGGTCGTGCATGCGGGGTTTCCTCCTCGTCGTCACCGTGCTTGTTGCCTTACTGGCTATTTTCGCGGCGGCGATGCTCCCGGACCGTCACGTCGGCTCGCGCAGCGTCCATTTCAGCCAGCCGCCGGAGTTCATCTGGCACGCCGTCGCCGACGTTGAAAACTCCCCTGCCTGGCGGCCGGACCTGAAGGAGATTTCCCAGCTTCCCGATCGCGACAGCCGCCCGGTATGGCGGGAAAGCTACGCCGACGGCTCCGTGATCGTGCTCGAGACGTCCGAGTCCGTCCCGATGCGGCGCCTCGTCCGCCGAACCGTTGAAACCAGCCTCCCGTTCGCATCCGCCTGGACCGTCGACATCGTACCCGCCGGCGACGGCTGCACCGTGACCGTCACCGAAGACCGCAGGATCCGCAACGCGGTCGTGCGGTTCATCGGCCGTTTCGTCAACGGCCGCGGCCCCACCGTGGACCGCTACATCGAGGCGCTCGGGCGGAAACTCGGCGAGCCTGTCCACCCGCTCCCTTGAGGTGTCGCGTTCCGCACCGCCGCGCTATAGTAATCCTTTCGCTTCGCGGACAATCCATCTATGGTCAAAGTTCTGGAGGCCTGAGAATCCCGATGGCACCCGGCTGGCAGGCGCACATCATCGGCGTCACCGTTCGTGTCGGCGCGTATGCGCTGCTCGTCCTGGGCGGGCTGATGCTGTTCTCGCAGTTGCTCGTATGGTTCGGCGGCTACCTGGTCTCCAGCGCCGTCGGCGTCTTCCTTGCCGGCACGATCGCCAACGCGCTCGCCATGCGGATCTTCGAGCGAACCCATCTTACCGAGATCGGACTCATCTGGACGCCGGCCTCTGTCCGCAACCTGCTGCTGGGACTCGCCGGCGGCGCCGGTGCGGCGCTCGTCGTCCTAGCCGGCCCGCTGGCGGTGGGGGCGGCCTCCTTCGAAGCGATCCCGAAGGGTGCGTTCGACTGGCGCACCCTCCTCTTCGTCAGCGTGGTTTTGCTGTTCGGCGCGATCGGCGAAGAGATGATGTTCCGCGGCTACGGCTTTCAGGCGCTGATCGGCATTCTCGGACCCGTCGCAACGGTCTTGGCCGTGGGGGTGCTGTTCGGCCTGGCGCACTTGTCGAACCTTAACATTTCGAAAGTCGGCGTGGTGAACACGATGCTCTGGGGCGTGTTGTTCGGCTTCGCCTTCCTCCGCAGCGGCGACCTGTGGCTGCCCATCGGCCTCCACTTCGGCTGGAACTGGATTCTTCCGCTCTTCGGGGTGAACCTGAGCGGGTTTACAATGGATGTAACGGGGTACGTGATGAGCTGGAAAATCGGCCCCCTCTGGAGCGGCGGGAACTACGGTCCCGAGGGCGGCCTTCTTACGACGGGCGTTCTGCTTCTTCTCTCTCTCTTCTTGTGGAAAGCGCCCATCGTCCGGCAGGTTCCTTTCCTGCTGCGGCCCCGTGCGGAGGAGTGAATGCGGCCGTCGCGGACATGGCTCATCCCGGTGTGCCTCCTGGTTCCGGCTTCCGTGCCGATCCGGGGTCAAAACCTGACGTCAGACGAGCGCGTGGATCTGATACGCGGCCTCACCGCCGAGTACGCCACCGCCAAAGTCGCTGTTCCCCGCTCCAAGAAGGCGCTCGTGGTCGACCCGAAGGGTGGCTACGACAAAAAGCACTGGGACGTGACCGGCCGTGAATTCGGACCGGCCGCCCGCGTCGGCGACATCGTGCAGATCACCAAAGTAGAGCTGGAGGATGACCGCATCGTCTTCCAGCTCAACGGAGGCATGAAGGGCGGGAGGAAATGGTACGACCGCATTCAGGTCGGGGCCGGCGGCCGCACCGCGCCCATCAGCAGCGGCTCCTATTCGGTTGCGCCGGCCGGCACCACCGTCGCCCTCGTCTTCCCGGATCGCCTGCCGGCTCTGAACACCGTGAAGGTCAAGGAGATCATGGCGCCCGTGCTCGACTTCAACATGCGCAGCGCCACCGAGCACTACGTCGAATCGCTGCCTCCGGAAATCCAGACCGCCATCAAGGAGAAGAAGGCGCGCGAGGGCATGACCCGGGACCAGGTGCTGCTCGCGCTCGGCCGTCCGAAAAACAAGGTCCGCGAGACCAAGGACGGTAACGAGCTCGAGGATTGGGTCTACGGCGACCCGCCTGGCCGCATTACCTTCGTCACCTTCGACGGAGACAAGGTCATCCGCGTCAAGGAAGCCTACGCCGGCCTCGGCGGCGAAGTCAGCCCCCCGCTGAAACCGCCGCTATAGATTTCCGCGCTTTGCGGGAGACTTCTTTCATTCGCGCGTCCCTTCGTGGCCCCGAAGGCCGGCGTCTCATCAGAGTTGAACCTGACGCTACTCCGCGCTTCGTTTGCGGACCGTTCGTGCGATCTCATCTCCGACCGTCCGCCGGGCGGTACGAAGATCGTATTCTGCTTACAGGTTCATCCAGGCCTCCGGCGACACTCCAAAGTACTCGCCCAGTCGCAACGCCGTGTCCGCGGTGATCGACCTCGTCCCGTGAACGATTCCATGGATCCGGTTTGGAGGAACGTTCAAGTCGCGCGACAGCCGGTTGATGCTGATGCCGAGCGGCTTCATGAACTCTTCGGACAGAATCTCCCGCGGATGGATTGGTTCGAGCCTTACCGGCTTCTTCGCCATGCGTCCTCAGTGTTAATCGACGTTGCCACGTCGTGGGCTTCTGTCAAGCTAGAATGACGCTTTTAGGGTGTATATACACGTTGGCGAATGTGAGCGAGAGGGACGGGGGCGCTCGGGGGCGGGGCGACGGGTGCCAATGGTCAGGTCGCGGCTCGGTGCGGTGACGGACTGCTTGCGAGGACCCCTGCCGGCGCTACGGGACCCGCCCATGAGCGCACATCGCCCAATTTTTCGAAGACCGGGACAAGTTCCTCTTTTAGGATGCGCAAGGCCTCGCCCAAGTCCCCGCGACGATAAAGAATATCGGCGATCCGACCCATCGTCACGGCCCGCGAGCGCACGTTGCCCTCA
>JAEHDI010001015.1 GCA_016880505.1 Bryobacterales bacterium
ATTATCGGCCATGAGGCCGCCCGCGCCCTGGGAGCAAGATTTATCTTCGCAGAGCGGGACGCCGAGAAGAAGATGGTTCTTCGGCGCGGCTTCACGGTCCAGCCGGGCGAGACTGCGGTGGTCGTCGAGGATGTCGTGACTACCGGCGGCAGCACGCGCGAGGTGGTGGAGGCCATCCAGGCGGCGGGCGGCCGGGTGCTGGTGGCCGGATCGATCATCGATCGCAGCGGGGGAAAGGCCGACGTCAGCGTCCCGCGCGTGGCGCTGGCGACGCTACAAGTGGTCACCTGGCAGCCCGACTCCTGCCCGCTTTGCCGGGACGGCGTGGCCGTCACCAAACCCGGGTCACGCCCCGTCTGACCACGCCATGCGGCGCATCAGGGTCACCGTCGCTTACGACGGAACCGGCTACCACGGGTGGCAGGTTCAGCCTGGGCTACCGACGATCCAGGGCGTCCTGGAGCGAGTGGCAGAGGAGATCGAGGGCAAGCCGGTCAAAGTTCACGGCTCCGGCCGTACAGACGCCGGTGTTCACGCGCTCGGCCAGGTGGCGGCGTTCGACTTCGAGAACCCGATTCCCACCCCCAACCTGAGAAGGGCGATGAACCGGCTGCTGCCGCCGGAGATTCGCGTGCTGGATGCCAAGGAAGCGCCGGCGGACTTTCACCCGAGACACCGGGCGGTGGCCAAGACTTACGAATACCGGATTTTCCGCGGCGAGATCTGCACACCGTTCGACCGGCGCTACGTGCATCACTACCCTTACCCAATGGCGGTCGACCTGTTCGTAGAGGCGGCGCCGCTGTTTGAGGGCGAACACGATTTCTCCGCGTTCGCCGCCGCCGACGAGAAAGACGCGCTCGGCGCCTCGAAGGTGCGGACGATTTTTTCGTCCCGCACGGAGATCGTCGGCGAGTGGCTGTTCTACCGCGTCCGCGGCAGTGGGTTTCTGAAGCACATGGTGCGGAACATCGTGGGGGTGCTGCTCGAAGCGGGGAAGGGTAACCTCGGCGAAGAGGAGATCCGCCGGTTCTTTGCGCCAGGTTATCCGGGCAAAGCCGGCCCGACTGTGCCGGCCTGCGGGCTTTTTCTGGTATCGGTGGAGTATTGAGCCGGTAGACTAGAGGATGGAGGATGGTATGACACCGCGCGAGCTTCTCCGGGAACGGCGAATGGAAATCGAGCTTATCGCGGCGCGACACGGTGCGCGAAATCTGCGCGTTTTTGGGTCGGTCGCCCGTAACGAAGCGAAGCCGGACAGCGACATCGACCTGTTGATCGACACCGCCCCCGAGACCAGTTCGTGGTTTCCGTCTGGCCTGATACTGGACCTTCAGGACTTGCTCGGACGCCGGGTGGAGATTGTTACGGAGAAAGCCCTTCGGTCAGAGATTCGAGATCGCGTGTTGGGTGAAGCGGTGCCCCTATGAAGGACGACTCTGTCTACCTTCATCACATCCTCGAGAGCATCGGCAGGATTGAAGAGGTCACGAATGAGAACGTACCCTCGGTCAAGACTGCCGTAACAGCCATTCTGAAATCCCAGAGGTAGCCTCAGGGTTCTCTGACGTTCACTAATGACGAACGGAAACCTACGCCCGCTCGGGACAGAGTAGGCCTGTCCCCGTCGGCCTTTCATTACGAGGCGGCGCCGCGGATGGCTTCGTTCACCAGTTGGCAGTTTTCGCGGACTTGGTCTTTGTGTTTGGGGAACATGCCGATGACGACGGCGTCGTCCGCCTTGGCGTACTGGAAGGCGAGCCGCAGGGCCGAGAGCATGCGCTCGCGGGTATCGCAATGCCGTGTGGCGCCGTAGACCTTGAAGATGAGGCACTGCTTGGAGGTCTGCCGGACGCGCTTCAGCATTTCCTCGCGGTCGGGGTCCCAGAAAAGCTCGTCGTCCACGGGGCGCCCGGCGAGGCGGCTGGCCTCCTCCTTCGTGCGACTGATGTTATAGACGCAGGTCATGTAGAAATCGACGTCCCAGCCCTTGGATTCGACGTAGTCGATCACCTGCGGGATGTGGGTGCCGAGGCCGATGCGGGTGCCGGTGTCGCGGA
>JAEHDI010001016.1 GCA_016880505.1 Bryobacterales bacterium
GCAGGGCGACCGGCAGGATCATTTCTTCCGGTGTGGCACCACCGTGCAGGAACGCGCCGCGATAGCGGGCCTGGTACTCGCGCAGCTTCGTCGGATAGACAAAAAAGCGGTCGCCCGTCGCCAGGAGGAGTCGAACGCCCAACCCCTTCGCCGGCAGGCCGTACGCTTTCAGGTCCTCGACCATGATCGCGGCTTCCGGATCCTCCGCACGCAGGTCCTCGCCGAACTTGTAGGTCATCCACGTCGAGCAGGGCCAGCGGTTCACCTTCGGAAAGCTGACGATCAAGGGACTTGACATCCACGGCGAGGCCGCCATCCGGCAGCTCTGGGCGCTCAAGCCCGGCGCTCCTTACAACATCGAGTACCCCGATTACTTCCTCGCCCGCATCGTGGAAGACAACGTCTTCGACAACCTCAAGAAAACAAAAGCGATTCCAGACATCAATGAGAGCGCACACACGGTCGATGTGACGCTCGTCTTCAATTAGCGCCAACCGCCAGCCAGGAACCCCGTCGCCGGTTCGGCTATGCTACTGGTTTGCCGATGACACGCGGAAATCACAGCAGCATGCGCTTCGCGGCCGTGGGAGTGCTCGCCGTCTGCTTCGTATGGATGGCGCCGCCGGCTTGCGCCGAGAGCCGCCATGCGGTTCCCAGGGAACATCCGCGCCTGTTCGGGTCGAAAAACGAGCTGCGCGACTTGGCCAAACGCAAACCCGGGACCTACCAGCGCGTGCTTGGGGTGGCTCTGGAACGCGAGGGCGGCGATCACGAGCAGATGATCTCGTCGGCTCTCGTGTACGCGGTCTCGGGAGACGAGGCGATCGGCCGGCAAGCCGTAGAACTCGCGCAGAAGTATGTGGACGGTCCCATCCGCACGGGTCACGAGACGTTCGGGAGGGATCTCGCGCGATGCGCGATTGTCTACGATCTGTGCTGGCCCCTGTGGACGCCGGAACAGCGGACCCGGTTCCACGGCTACATGAACCGCACCGTGGACGCCAACGTCAAATCCGAAACGTCCGTCTTTCACAACGGCTGGTACTCATACAAACAGTGGGGCATCGGGTTGGCCGCTTACGCCACTTACTATGAGAACAAACGTGCGCCGGAGATCCTGGCGGCACTGGAGAAGGAATTCCGTTCACGCGTGATTCCCGCGTTCAAACTGGCGGGTGACGGCGGCGGTTGGGCGGAGGGTTACTACGTGAACTACTGGTCGTACGATTGGCTGGTTTTCTGCGACGTCGCCCTGCGCTGCGAGGGAGTGGACTACTTCGCAATGTCTCCTGAGTTCTTGGGGAAACGCGCGCTGGCGAGCATGTTCGAGAGTTATCCCGGCATTGGCGAACATAACTCCCGGCGGCCGGTCCCGATCGGCGACAGCGGCGGGCGTGTGTTCACGGGGGAACGGGACAAGGCTCTTTCCGCCCGGCGTATCCTGGTGAATCGCTTCCGCGACGACCCCGTTCACCAGGTGGTCCACGCGTTCAACGAGACCACCCCGGTATCAGGCTCGGACGTGAATGCCTACAAGGATTTCCTCTGGCGGGACACCACCGTCCGGAAAGGCGATCTGAAGGGCTTTAAGCTGTCGCACTTGAGTGTAGGCCCGGGCTTCGTTTTCGCGCGCAGTTCGTGGGAAGAAGACGCCACCTACTTCTTCTTCCAGTGCGGGAATCGATTCACCGCCCACCAGCAACTGGACGCGGGCAATTTTCTGATCTACAAGTACGACGAACTGATCGGCAATGGCGGGCACTTCTACTCCTTTGCCTCGGACCATGAAGTCAACTACCTGGTGCGAAGCATCGCTCACAACACCATCCTGGCAATGGATCCACGGGAAGTTTGGCCTGCCATCCGCGGCGGCAAGGTGACCAGCAATGATGGCGGGCAGATGCATGACTGGCCGCACCACAATGGCTCGGTGGAAGATGCAGTTGCCTGGAAGAAGGGGCGGAAACTTTACGACATCGCGGACATCCTGGCTTTCGAGGATCGCGGCAGCTATCTGTATGTGGCCGGAGACTGCTCTCGGGCGTATTCGCCGAAGAAGCTACAGTCTTTCACGCGCCAGATTGTGTACATCCGGCCAGGGACATTCGTGATTTTCGATCAAGTGAGCACCACAGAGCCGGGCTTCCGCAAGACGTTCCTGCTGCAGGCGATGAAGAAGCCGGAGGGGACGGGTCGGAGCTTCACGATCACGAACGGGAAGGGCCGGTTGTTCGTACAGTCGTTGCTGCCGGACGGCGCCGAAGTAAAACAAGTGTGCGGCACGGAACTGTACCGCATCGGTGGTCGGGATTACCCGCCGGACCACGAAACCGGACCGGCCCCGGAATGCCGGGTCGAGGTTTCCCCGTCCTCACCGCGAACCGTAGACTTTTTCCTGCACGTCCTGACCGCGACGGACGCCTCGGTGCTCGCGGTCCCGCGGGCAGAGGCGACAGTGGGAAGCGACAAAGTTACCGTCACGCTGCCCGGTATCGACCTCACGTTCGCCAAGGATCGCGTCGGCGGCGAAATCAGGATTTCAGGCAAACTAAGGCCGTTGGCGAACGCCATTGTCTCCGAATGAGGCTGCGGCGATCTCATCGCTGCGGAGCCCTGGAGTGCTCGCCGCCCGGGCAGCTTCGTCTCCGAACGAGCGTAGCTCGCGGACGGTGATGTTAACCAGTTAACCGAGTACTATTGCCAGGATCGCCGTCTTCGGTTAGCATCGGGGTACAAAAGAAGCGCGAAGAAGCGCCAAGCATCAACCTGGGTTCCTGCCATATGAAAAGGTCAATCTCGCTCGGAGGAGCATTCTTTTTATTGATCGCAGGCACGGCTCATGCGGCCGGCCTTCCGCTGAACTTCACCGAAGCGCTGGTCGCTACCGGTATCTCGTCCCCCACCGCGATGTCGTTCGCCCCTGACGGCAGGCTGTTCGTCTGCCAGCAGGGAGGACAGTTGCGCGTCATCAAGAACGGCTCGCTGCTGGCGACGCCCTTCCTGACCGTCTCGGTGGACTCCGGCGGAGAACGCGGCTTGCTGGGCGTCGCGTTCGATCCGAATTTCGCCGTCAACCATTACGTGTACATCTACTACACGGTGCTCAGCACGCCGAGGCACAACCGGATCAGCCGCTTCACGGCGAACGGGGATGTCGCGGTTCTCGGAAGTGAGACGATCATCCTCGAGTTAAACGACCTCAGCAGCGCCACCAACCACAACGGCGGCGCGATTCACTTCGGTCCGGACGGCAAGCTCTTTGCCGCTGTCGGTGACAATGCCACGGGTTCGAACTCACAAACGCTCACGAACCTGCTCGGTAAGGTGCTGCGGCTCAATGCCGATGGCACCGTGCCGTCCGACAATCCGTTTTTCAACCAGGCGAGCGGCAACAACCGCATGATCTGGACCCTCGGGTTGCGCAACCCGTTCACCTTCGCTTTCCAGAACGGGACGACGAGGATGTTCATCAACGACGTCGGCGAGACCACCTGGGAGGAGATCGACGACGGCATCGCCGGGTCGAATTACGGATGGCCGGCGACCGAGGGCCCGACCAGCAATCCGCTATACCGGGCGCCGCTTTATTATTACGGCCATGGCAGCGGGCCCACGGTCGGCTGCGCAATCACCGGCGGAGCGTTCTGCAACCCGGCGACTCAGAATTTCCCCGCCGGCTACACCGGCAAGTATTTCTTCGCCGACTATTGCAGCGGGTGGATCCGGGTGTTGGAGACCGGCGGCTTCACCGCCAGCGATTTCGCCTCGGGTATCTCGTCCCCGGTCGACCTGCAGGTCGGCCCGGAGGGCTATCTCTACTATCTGGCTCGCGGGAACGGCGGGCAGGTGTACAAGGTCTGGTACACGGCCAACCAGCCGCCGCAGATCACAACACAGCCTGCGAACCAAACGGTAGCGGCCGGCCAGACGGCGACGTTCTCCGTCGGCGCGTCCGGCTCGTCGCCGCTGAGCTATCAGTGGTATCGGAACGGAGCCGTGGTCCCGGGCGCTACGTCACCCAGCTACACCACGCCCCCGGCTGCTTTGGCCGACAACGGCGCCCAGTTTCACTGTGTGGTAACGAACCCGTTCGGCAACGACACGAGCAGCCCGGCGACTCTGACGGTCACGTCCAACACGCCGCCCACGGCCGCAATCATCACCCCGGCCCTGGGAACGATGTACAGCGGCGGCCAGACGATCCTGTACTCGGGTTCCGGAACGGACACTCAGGACGGCGCCCTTCCCGGGAGTGCTTTCACCTGGCAAGTGGATTTTCACCACGACACGCATACGCATCCGTTTATCCCGCCTACTACCGGATCGACCGGCGGCTCCTTCCAGATTCCGAATACCGGCGAAACCTCGGCCAACGTCTTCTACCGCATCCATCTGACAGTGAGGGACTCCGGCGGGCTGACGCACGGGACGTTCGTTGACATCCACCCGCTCACTGCGATCATCACGCTGGCCTCGAATCCCACGGGCCTGCAACTCACCCTTGACGGCCAGCCGGTGACTGCGCCGTTTGCCGTCACGGGCGTCGTCGGGATCCAGCGCATCATCGGGGCGGTCACGCCGCAGAAACTCGGCAGGACCAAGTACACGTTCCAGACATGGTCGGACGGCGGCGCTGCAACGCACACAATCGCGACGCCGGCAACGAACACGACTTACACGGCGACGTTCA
>JAEHDI010000130.1 GCA_016880505.1 Bryobacterales bacterium
ACCTCGCGCGCGCCGCCGCGCTGACACGCGCGCGCAAATCGCCTACCCGCAGCCGAAGCGTCTCGTCGTTGACTACCTGGCCCGTCCGCCGGTCGAGCATCGCCTCCGTGCTCGCCGAGCGCGTGGCCAGCATGCCGCCCTTGCCGTCGCTCTTCAAGGTAAACACGCCCTGCGACAGCCCGATCACGTGCGTCAGTCCGCTCTTACCCTTCCACAGGAACAGGACGTACTCGCCTCCGGGTTCGAGTTGAGGCGTCCCCGCGAACGTCTGGTGCAGTCCCTTGGCCGTCCCGCCCGGCACAACGACGTCAACCAGCGAGACGTCTTCGCCCTTCCAGTGTTCGACAACCTGAACCGAAAAGTGGGTGTAAATGACCGGGCCGTGGAACGACGCCCCCGCCGAAACGATCTTGCCCCGCACAATCGCGGTGGATTTCTCGATCATCTCGTCCAACGACAACCGTTCGAGCGTCGCCGCCGGTACGCAGATCGGCGCCAGAAGCCAAAGCGTGATCCACACGAGCCGCTTCATACAGATACCAGCTCTCCTCCTTGCACCCTTATTTCCATCTTAGCGTGTTGAAACTAAGAGGCTTAAAGGAGCCCAAGAAGTACTTTCTGTGTTCCCGGGACACAACCCCGCGGCGGGATGTCCCAGCTTTCCGCCGATCCCGTATACTGGCTACGACGGAAGCACCTCAGACCATCCGTCCGCCCCATGTCCATTCCCCTCTCCGTCGTTTTCAACCCCAACTGGTGGTTTCGGAACTACGGCATCTCCTTCGGCCGGCCCTTCTATTTCGATCGGGAGACCATCGTCCGTAACGACGTCATCATGCGCCGCGCCCTCAACGACCGCTTCGGCCTCGGAGAAGCCGACCCTCAGCCTCGCCCCATCGCCGGCTCGCGCCATGTTGCGGCCGGGTTCGTCGTACCCGCTCTGCTCGGTGTCGAGATCCGGTTCTCTGACAATCAGGCGCCCTGGAACGTGCCGCGCAACCTGAGCCGGGAGGAGGCGCTCCGCCTTCGCGTACCGGAGATCGAGTCAACCTGGCCGATGAACGAGTGGATCGCTCTGATGGATGGCCTCGAGAAAGAGTGCGGCCGGCTAACCGGCGACTTCAATACCGGCGGCCTCATCAACACCGCCCTCGAGCTCCGAGGAAACGACTTTTTCCTCGACCTCCTCGAAGACCCCGAGGTTACCGATCACCTGTTCACCGTAATCGCGGAGACCCAAGTCCGCGTGGCGAATTACGTTCGGTCCCGGACAGGGACCTCGTCGGTCTCGGTGAACCGCGGCATTCTTCATGTGGACCGGGGTCTCTATCTGCACGCAAGTTGCTCCGTGCAGATGATCTCCCCGGCACTCTACGAGCGGACCATCCTTCCGCATGACCGCCGTTTGGCGGACAGGCTCTCGCCTTACGGCATCCACCACTGCGGGAACAACCTTCAATTGTTCGCACCTGCGTACTCCCGGATGCCTGTCCGGTTCCTTGATGTCGGCTGGGGATCGGACGTCGCGGCCTGTACACGCGTCTTCCCGGAAGCGTTCCTCAATCTCCGGCTGAGCCCTGTTCGCATGTTGCAGGAATCGTCGGATGTGATCTATCGCGATACCGTCGAACTGCTCCGCGCCGCCGGCCGGACCGCCAACGTCGGCGTCTGCTGCATCAACATGGACTATGGAACCCCCGACGCGAACGTGCGCGCAATGGTCACGGCAGCAGCTCTCTAAACCCGGTCTTAAACCCGGGACAGTACACTCATTCACTGAATTCCCGCACGCCAGAATGTTCTGCCCAGTCTCACCCACGGCATTTCAAATACAGCACCGCCGGCCCTCCGAACGGGGTCGCGAACGTCCGCCGCGCGCCGCCGCGTACTTCCTGTCCCGGCACGGTCTTCCCGGTCGTTACGTTCAGCCACTCCACCGAGCAGCCTCCCGCCACGTCCGTCAGGTTCACGTTGAACTGCCCCGGACTCCCTGGCATGAATGCCAG
>JAEHDI010001017.1 GCA_016880505.1 Bryobacterales bacterium
ATGAGCGCTACGACTTCACCGCGTCCCCGAGCGATCCCTATCACTTGTTCCGTTTACTCAAAGACATTCGCGCCGCGCTTCAGACCTGATTACCGGGGACTGTTCGTTCGCTTGTCTTGAATGTCCTCCGAGGGCATCGGCGTGGGCGTCGCGATGCAATTCCACTTTGAATAGCGCTCGCTACCGCTGCGGCCCGAACGCGAACGACCGTGCGCTTTGACTTTAACCGCGGTTCGCCGGTAGTCTGTTGGGAAGGGGCGCCCGGTATGGCCCGTTAGCTGGGTTCTGCGAGGTCTTGTAGCCCGTGGAAGCTGGTGTCATACGAGCTAATCTTGGTCTGTAAAGTTTCAGGCGCCGCGTGCAGCCTGGGCTCCGCGCCCCCACGTTCGCGGACATAGGGGGGCTTATGATTTCGGAATCTGCTCTGCAACAGTTCCGCACGTCGCTGCGGGGCCAACTGTTCACTCCCGGCGAGCCAGGCTATGAGGAGGCCCGCAAAATCCACAATGCGTTGATTGACCGGCGCCCGGCAGTGATCGCGCGGTGTGCCGGCGTGGCCGACGTGATTTCGGCTGTCAATTTTGGACGGAGCCAGAGCGTCGTGGTTTCAGTTCGAGGGGCAGGCCACAATGTAGCGGGCATCAGCCTTTGCGACGGCGGATTGGTGATCGACCTGTCAGCGATGAAAGGGATTCACGTGAACTCCGCGACGCGTAGGGCCCGCGTGGAGCCCGGCGTCACGTGGGGCGAACTCAATCACGATTTGGGTGCTTTCGGCCTCGCTGCCACCGGCGGCTTCGTCGGGACTACCGGCGTGGCGGGCCTCACCGTGGGCGGCGGACTGGGGTGGATGGTACGAAAGCACGGCCTGGCGCTCGACAACCTGCTGTCCGCGGATATCGTCACCGCGGATGGCCAACTCGTCGTCACCGATTCTGTCGAGCACCCCGAGTTGTTCTGGGGGATTCGGGGCGGTGGCGGGAACTTCGGCATCGTTACCTCGTTCGAGTTCCAGGTGCACGCTACGGGAACGGTGTTAGCCGGGCTAGCCTTGCACCCGGCATCCAAGGGCATGGAAGCATTACGGTTCTGGCGCCAGTACGAATCGACAGCGCCCGAAGAGATGACCAACGGCGCGCTGGTGTTTAACGCGCCGCCCGAATTGCCCGTCCCTGACGTGCTGCGCCGTGAGCCGATTGTGGGGATCGGCGGTGTTTATGCAGGGCCATTAGAAGAAGGTGAGCGCGCGCTTCGGCCCCTTCGCGCATTCGGTCCGCCGGCTGCGGACATATACCAGCGAATGCCGTACAGCGCGGCCCAGACGATGGCCGATTTCCTCTGGCCGAGGGGCATATACAACTACTGGAAATCCAGCTACCTGAAGTCGCTCAGTGACGGCGCGATCGAGACTGTCCTCGAGTTCTGTGCCAAGGCGCCGTCACGCCGGAGCGTTGTCGTGTTGGAGCACAACGGCGATGGCGCCATGAGCCGCGTCCCCGAAGACGCAACCGCATTCGGCCATCGCAACTGGCCGTACAACTTCCTTGTCACCGCCGCCTGGACCGATCCCTCAGACACCGATATCAACATCCGCTGGGCCCGTGAATTCTGGACGGCGATGCAACCTTTCCTCGCGGACGCGGTGTACGTCAACTACCTCGGCGAGGTTGAGGAGGAACGCGTTCGGGCAGCCTACGGCCGGAAATATGACCGGCTGGCTTCCTTGAAAGCCAAATACGATCCGACAAACTTCTTCTGCATGAACCAAAACATCAGGCCGGCCAGATCCGCGTCCGAGACCGCGGCCCACTGAACCGCCTGTCGCACTTGTGAGCTGGCTCAGCTGGAACTGGAGAGCAGGCGTTCTCTGTTAGCGTCTCCCTGGAACCTCGGCTTTGCCTGTTTCCGGTGACAACAGGGTGTCAGCCCACCCGGCGATGGTTTGGGCCACCTGTGCCTCTTCCCCTGTGTACATA
>JAEHDI010000001.1 GCA_016880505.1 Bryobacterales bacterium
AACGAAGGTCGAGATCGAGGGGATGCGGCCGGATGGCGCCTGGATCATGCTTGGCGGGCGCCCGACGGTAACGCTCTATCCTCCGATCAATCTCAGGCCGCTCGCGGTGCGTGCTGTCCGCCGCGAGAGAGTGCGCTACATCCTCGCCCGCATCGGCAACTCGGGCCACGGTCTTACCGGCCGCGCACTCGCGAGCCGGCCGCGCGACTGGGGCCTCGAGCGTGTCGCCTCCTTCGAGGAGGTCACCCTCTACCGCATCCCGTAGCCGCCAGTTCCTCGACTCCCGGTACAAGACGAAAACCCGTGACGACGAAAACCCGTGACAGTACACTCATTTCCGATTTTCGGTTCGCTTAACTTCTCCACCCCTCGATCAGCTTCGCCAGCCGTTCGTATGCCGCTTTCGGACGAAGATGCTTGTCCAGAAAGCCGCCGTGCGGGATGAATGACGGGTCGGCGAAATCCCACCAGGTGATCGCCTGGATCTCCGGCTTGCTGTAGCAGATTGTGTAGAACTGCTCGACCCAATCGGCTTGGATAGCCTCGCTCCACGCCGCACCGTGCCACACGTTTCTGCTCGGCGTCCTCACCTCTCCCGAGGGAACGGGCTCGCCGGACGAAGAAACTCCGAGTTCCGTGATGTGAATCGGCTTTCCAAAACGAAAGAACCGTTCCAGGTGCCTCTCGATCTCCAGCATGTCCCGGCTCGGATAGTACACCTGTAACCCGGCCGCCTCATACGGGACTTTCGCGTCGTCAAGCGCCCGCACGTACTCGAACGGCGTACGAGCCGCGCGTCCCAGCGGGCCGGAATACGAACGCCGCCGCGCCGCGTATTCTCCCCACGTGCAGCACGAGTTCACCACACGAAATGCCGTCGGGTCCGCCTCCCGCGCGCTCTCCGATGCGAGCCGCGTGATCTCCACGAGTTGTTCCGCATCCAACCCGAGGTCGTTGGCCCAGTCGTGCGCTTCGTTGATCACGTCCCACGTGTGGATACGCGTGCGAAAGCGCGACACGCTTCCCAGAATGTACTCCCGGCAACTGCGCTTCAGATCTCTCCACGACTTGTCCTTCAGAAACGCCGGCACGCCCGCGCGGTGGAACCACACGAGTGGGTGACCTTTCGTGAGAATCCCCGTTCCCGCCATCTTCGAGAGGATCTCCTCCACCCTGGAGTAGTCGGGCTTCCCCTCTTCACGCTCGGTTTGCGCACGATAGAAGGGCAGCGTGGCAAAATTCAGCAGCGCGTTGTAGCGCCGGGCGTACTCCTCGGATTTTGCATAGGAGAATGCGTTGCAGCCGAACAGGAATCCCGGCCGCCGGCCTCCACGTGCGATCCGATGCCGCGCCCGTTCAAGCGCCGCCATTTCGCCCGCCCACATCGTCTCAGCCAGCGAGTTGTTCGAGTGCCGCACCCGCTCCACCGTATCGCGCGCCTTCGCCGCGCGGTCGAGCGCATGCTCACCGTCTTCGAGCCGCCGCTCGATCTCCGGACTGAACGACACGCCCTCCGCCTCCGCTGCTCGCATGTAGCGACGCACGAACACCGCCCGGCTGCGCGCGAACTCGTAATTGAGTAGGAATTCGCCGCGTGCCACGTGCGCGGCGGAATAGAGCGGCCCGCCGTTGTCCGCATACAGATAGACCTGCCCGAACCCTCGCACCGGCAGCACCATCATGACCTCGAACTTCTCCGCCGGCACTTCGATCGTGGCCATCCCGTCTCCCCTCACCGTCGGGAGCAATTCAAACGGCCGCCCGTCCGCGTTCGTCAGCAGAAGAGTGTTCAGAAGGTCCTCCTTCGCCGCGGCGCCAGAGGCGTCGAAGGCGCGGACGGTGACTGGCGAACTCGCCGGCATCCGTGTCATCGCTGCGGCTCCGAGGAAACCGCGCCGGCTCAGTGTGTGTGGGCTTGTCATGATGACTCCGGATTGTATTCCGGCTCGACCGTGCGGTCAATGTGAGTGTGCGATGCTACACTGTCTCTTCAACAATTCGCAGAACTGTAATGCCGATGAGGCTCGCAAATCTCGCAATTCTTGTGGCGGTGCTGCTCGCCGGCTGTTCCAGCAGCAATGTTCCCAAGTCGCCGCCCCGGCCGCAGGCCGCGATGGTCACCACCGCCCGGGCCATCGAAAAGACGATGCCCGTGGACATCCGGGTCGTCGGAACCGTCGAAGCCTTTACAACCATCCGGGTGAAGGCGCAAGTCGGCGGTGAACTCATGCAGGTTCAGTTCCGCGAAGGCGACAACGTCCGGAAGGGTGATCTGCTCTTCGTCATCGACCCGCGCCCCTTCGACGAAGCGATCCTCCAGGCCAAAGCAAACCTTGAGCGCGACGCCGCCATGCTGCGGCAGGCCGAGGCCAACCTCCAGCGCGACCTCGCACAGGAGAAGTTCGCCCGCGAACAGGCCGCCCGCTACGAGAAACTCTTCCGCGAAGGAGTCATGTCGAAGGAGCAGACGGATCAGTTCAGGACCGAAGCCGACGTCCGGGCGCAGGCCGTCCACGCCGACCAGGCGGCTATCGGGAGTGCCCGTGCCGCCATGGCCGCCGATGAGGCCGCCCTCTCCAACGCGCAGCTCCAGCGGAGCTACTGCATGATTCACTCGCCGATCGGCGGCCGGACCGGCGATCTCATGGTCAAGCAGGGCAACCTGGTCAAGGCGAACGACGTCGAACTGGTCACGATCAACCAGATCCAGCCGATCCTGGTCGCGTTTTCGGTTCCGGAAAAGGACCTGCCGGCCATCAAGCAGCGCCTGGCCTCCCGCAAGCTCTCGGTGCTGGTGAACCCCGCCGCCGCGCCGGACCAGGTCGACGAAGGCGACCTCACTTTCATCGACAACGCCGTCGATACCACTACCGGCGCCATCAAGCTGAAAGCGACATTCAAGAACACGGGCAGCCGTCTGTGGCCTGGGCAATTTGTGAATGTCATTCTTCGCCTTGACACCGTCCCGGACGCCGTGGTGGTTCCGGCGCTTGCGATACAGACAAGCCAGACCGGCGAGTACGTCTACGTCGTGAAACCGGACATGACTGCGGAGATGCGTCCCGTCGCCACCGGGCTTCGCGTCGGGCAGGAGATCGTGATTGAGCGGGGTCTTAAGATCGGCGAAACGGTCGTCACGGAAGGACAGCTCCGCCTCGCGCCCGGCATGAAAGTGCGGGCACGGCAGGCACAAGGCGTATGAACTTCTCCGAGCTCTTCATCCGCCGTCCGGTCGCCACCAGCCTGCTCATGCTGGCGATCGCCCTGTTCGGCTTCGTCGCATACCGCGGGCTGCCGGTCAGCGACCTGCCCAATGTCGATTTCCCGACCATCCTGGTGTCCGCCGGACTGTCCGGCGCGAACCCGGACACGATGGCCTCGGCCGTTGCCACGCCCCTCGAAAAAGAGTTCTCCACCATCGAGGGCCTCGACTCGATGACGTCGTCGAGCGGCTCGGGAAGCACCTCGATCACGCTTCAGTTCGCCCTCAGCCGCAGTCTCGACGCCGCCGCCCAGGATGTCCAGTCGGCGATCACTCGCGCCACCCGCCTGCTACCGCCGGGCATGCCCAATCCACCCACCTTCCGCAAGGTGAACCCGGCCGACCAACCCATTCTGTACATGGCCCTCACCTCGGACACGCTGCCTCTTTACGACCTCGATGAGTACGCCGAGACCCTCATGGCGCAACGAATCTCGATGGTCAGCGGCGTCGCCCAGGTGTCGGTGTTCGGCGCGGCGAAGTACGCCGTGCGCATCCGGATCGACCCCGAGGCCCTGGCGGCCAAGGGCATCGGTATCGACGAAGTCACCGACGTCGTGCAGCGCTGGAACGTGAACATGCCGACGGGTGAGTTGTACGGCCCGAACCAGGCCTACACCATCCAGGCTACCGGCCAGCTCACCAAAGCCGAACTCTATCGCCCGATGGTGATTGCGTACCGCAACGGCTCGCCTGTCCGGCTCCGAGACGTCGCGGACGTAGTCGACAGCGTCGAAGAGGACAAGGTCGCATCGTGGTACAACGACGCCTCCGGCAGCCGCAGGGCGATCGTGCTCGCGGTGCAACGCCAGCCGGGCCAGAATACGATCGCCGTCGCCGACTCGGTCAAGGCGTTGATGCCGGTGTTCCAGGCGCAGCTTCCGCCCTCGGTCCGCCTGGATATCCTTTACGACCGGTCAGCCACCATCCGGGAGTCGTTCGAAGACGTCCAGTTCACGATGGTGCTCACTCTCGGCCTGGTGGTGATGGTCATCTTCCTGTTCCTGCGCAACGTCTCGGCGACCATTATTCCCAGCCTCGCCCTGCCCTTCTCCATTGTTGGCACCTTCGCCGTTATGTACCTGCTCGGGTACTCGCTGAACAACCTGTCGATGATGGCGCTGATCCTCTCGGTTGGGTATGTGGTGGACGACGCCATCGTCATGCTCGAGAACATCGTCCGCCACATGGAGCACGGCGAATCGCCGCTTCAGGCCGCGCTGAGCGGCTCACGCGAGATCGGATTCACCATCGTCTCGATGACGCTCTCGCTGGCCGCTGTGTTCATTCCCGTGCTGTTTCTGGGGGGCATCGTTGGCCGGCTGTTCCGCGAGTTCGCGGTCACTATTACCGCGGCGATCCTGATTTCCGGGCTTGTCTCCGTGACGTTGACCCCGATGCTCAGCAGCCGCTTCCTGCGCCCTCCCTCTGAGCAGCGTCATGGATGGTTCTACCGCCTGACCGAATCGGTCTTCCAGGGAATGCTCTCGCTGTACGGACGCACGTTACGTTGGACCCTGAAGTTCCGCCCGGTCACGCTCGCCATCTCGTTCCTGATTCTCGCGGCCACCGTGTGGCTGTTCCTGAAGACTCCCAAAGGCTTCATCCCGAGCGAAGACACCGACCAGATCTTCGTTGTAACGGAGGCGGTGCAGGGAACCTCGTACCCGGTGATGTTTCGGTACCAGCAACAGGTGGCGGAAATCCTTCGTACCGACCCGAACGTCGATCAGTTCATGTCCAGCGCCGGCGGCTTCGGCGGTGGCGGCGGGCTCGGCGGACCCAACTTCGGACGCATGTTTCTTCACTTGAAGCCCCGTTCCGAGCGCAAACTCAGCGCGGACGAGTTGATGGAGTACTTTCGCCCAAAGCTCTCCGTGGTGCCCGGAATGCGTGTGTTCATGCAGAATCCGCCGACCATCCGGATTGGCGGTCAGTTGACCCGCAGCCTCTACCAGTTCACGCTTCAGGGCACCGACATCGACGAACTGTACCGGGCCGCGCAGAAAATGGAGCGCGAAATGGTGGCCATGCCACTGCTCCAGGACGTCAACACCGACCTGCTGCTCAAGAAGCCGCAGGTCAACGTTGTCATCGACCGCGATAGGGCCGCCTCGCTCAAGGTTACGGCGGAGCGGATCGAAGACGCGCTGTACAGTGCGTACGGGGCGCGCTGGATCTCGACGATTTATGCGCCGAACAACCAGTACAGGGTGATCATGGAGAGCCGGCCGGCATTCCAGGACGAACCGAACGCGCTGTCGCTCCTCCATGTGCGCTCCGGGAGCGGTACGCTCGTGCCGCTCGATACCGTCGCCAGCCTGACCGAGAGTCTCGGCCCCCAGGCGATCAACCACTCCGGTCAGCTCCCCTCCGTCACCATCTCGTTCAACCTGAAGCCCGGCGCCTCGCTCGGCGACGCCGTCGATCAGATCCAGCAGGCGGCCGAGCGGCTTTTGCCCGCAACCGTCACCACAACGTTTCAAGGCGCCGCCCAGGCGTTCCAGCAGGCCGGTAACTTGTGGCTGCTCCTGATTGTGGCCATCTTGGTCATATACATCGTGCTGGGAATTCTCTACGAAAGTTACATCCACCCGATCACGATCCTCTCGGGCCTTCCTTCGGCCGGTTTCGGCGCGCTGTTGACGCTGATGCTGTTCCGCGTCGAATTGAACATCTACTCGTTCGTCGGCCTCATCATGCTGATCGGCATCGTGAAGAAGAACGCCATTATGCAGATCGACTTCGCGCTGGCGGCGGAAAGGCAGGAAGGCAAGCCACCGATGGAGGCCATTTACCAGGGCTGCCTTATCCGTTTCCGCCCGATCATGATGACGACCATGGCGGCGCTGTTCGGCTCGGTCCCGATCGCCCTCGGCTACGGCGCCGGCGGCGAGGCCCGCCAGCCGCTCGGCCTCGCCGTAGTCGGCGGCCTCCTGTTCTCGCAGTTGGTTACCCTTTACCTGACGCCCGTCTATTACACCTACCTCGCCTCGCTCCAGTCCCGCTTCAAAAACCGGTAAGACCGGAACCATGGTCTTTGACACCGATGCCCGCGTCCCGTCCCCGGCTGATAGCTGGTAGCTGAAAGCTACCTGGCTTTGTTTGGTCACGCGGCGCGCGCCACGGACCGCGGGCCGCGATACACTAGGTACCTCGATATGCCGTATCCCTTTCGACACGCCATCTGCAACGAAGTCTTCGAGAAGTGGAAGTTCGCCGACACCTGTAAGGCCGTCCTCCAGGCAGGCTACACCGGCATCGAGATCGCTCCGTTCACCCTCGCCGAGGACCCCGCGGCAATCACCGACGCTCAGCGCCGCGAATACCGCGCGGTCATGGAATCCGAAGGACTTGCCTTCGTCGGTCTCCATTGGCTCATGGTCGCCCCCAAAGGTCTCCACGTCACCACGCCGGACAAGGCGCTCCGCGAGAAAAGCTGGCTCCACGTCCGCCGTCTCGTCGACCTCTGCGCCGGCCTCGGTCCGGACGGTGTCATGATCTTTGGCTCCCCCAAGCAGCGCAACGCCGTCGGCGGCTTGAGCCGCGCCCAGGCCACCCGCCACTTCGTCGATGGTCTCGCCGCCATCGCCCCTCACGCTGCCGAGCGCGGCGTTACGATCCTCGTCGAAGCCCTCCCCCCCAAGGACACCGATGTCGTCACCTCGCTCGACGAGGCCGCTGCGATCGTCCGGGAGATCAACCACCCCGCCATCCGCACCATGTTCGACACCCACAATGCCATCGCGGAAGTCGAACCGCACGCTTCCCTCGTTGATCGCTACTTCGATCTGATCCGCCACCTGCACGTCAACGAGATGGACGGCCGCTACCCCGGCACCGGGGACTACGACTTCAAGTCCGTTCTCAAGGTTTTCGCCCGCCGCGGCTACCAGAAATGGGTCTCGCTCGAGGTCTTCGATTTCTCGGCCGGCGCGGAGAAGATCGCCTCCGATTCGTTACGATTCTTACAGGGAGAGAGCAAGAGGCTCGGCGTCTGACTCCCCGCGCACTCTCTCGGTTGAACGCATGAACAGCTATATCGTCACCGGCGGCGCCGGATTTATCGGGTCTTCGCTCGTCCGTGCCCTGCTCGGCCGGGGCGCGGAGAGAGTCACCGTTATCGACAACTTTTTCAGCGGCCGGGAGCGGAACCTCGATGAAGTCCGCGACCGGGTCGAACTGCACCGCGCCGACATTCGCCGCTACGAGGAGATCGCGCCGCTCTTCCGCGGCGCCGGCGTTGTCTTCCACCTCGCTGCCATCCCGTCGGTCCCGCGATCCATTTCAGAGCCCGTCCCTTCTCATCAGGTCAATATTGACGGTACGTTCAACGTCCTCCGCGCCTGCGCGGAGGCGGGCGTCGGCCGCGTCGTCTACGCTGCGTCCTCCTCTGCATATGGCGGCAGCGATGTGCTTCCGAAAGTGGAAACCATGCCGCCCGATCCGAAGTCGCCGTACGCCGTGCAGAAACTCGCGGGAGAGTACTATGCACATGTCTTCGCCTCGTGCTTCGAGCTGGAGACGGTCTCCTTGCGTTACTTCAACGTGTACGGCCCGCGCCAGGACCCGTCCAGCCCATACTCCGGCGTGATCTCGGTCTTCATGAAGTGCCTGCTTGATCGCGTCCCGCCGAGGATCTTCGGCGACGGCGAGCAGTCCCGGGACTTCACCTACGTCGAGGACGTCGCCGCGCTCACAGTAAAGGCGGCGCGCGCGCCCGGAGTCTCCGGACGCCTGTACAACGGCGGCAGCGGCGGCCGCTACACGCTGAATCAGGTCTGGAAGATCCTCCAGGAGATCGAAGGAGTCGAGATTCCCGCCCGTCACGGCCCTCCCCGCGCCGGAGATGTCCGCCACTCCCAGGCGGACACCGCCGCCGCCGCGCGAGACCTCGGCCACGCGCCGTCCTTCAACCTCGAGGAGGGGCTCCGCCGTACACTGACGTGGTACCGCGAAGACCGGTGAGCCGGCCAGGCGATGATAGAATGGAATTGTGACGGAGGCGTTAAGCTGATGTCTTTTTTGCAGAACCAGTTTGAGAAAAACGTGCTGGTCACGTCGGTGGACTACGTGTTCAACTGGGCGCGTCAGTCTTCCATCTGGCCGCTCACCTTCGGACTGGCGTGCTGCGCCATCGAAATGATCGCCTCCAGCGCTGCGCGCTTCGACATTGCCCGTTTCGGAGCCGAAGTCTTCCGCCCGAGCCCGCGCCAGGCCGACCTGATGATCGTGTCCGGCACCGTGACGCTCAAGATGGCGCCCGTGCTCAAGCGCCTTCACGACCAGATGCCCGACCCGAAATGGGTCATATCGATGGGCGCCTGCTCCAGTGTCGGCGGCCCGTTCAATACGTACGCCGTGCTCCAGGGCGTCGACAAGGTCGTCCCCGTGGACGTGTATGTGGCTGGCTGCCCGCCGCGCCCCGAGAATCTTTTCTACGCGCTACTGAAGCTGCAGGACAAGATCGACCGCATGACCACCCTCGCCCGCCGCCCCACCGAGGTCCGGCTCGACGAGTCCATGCTCGAGGATTTCAAGAAGCAGGTCATGATCGCCCAGGTCAAGAACCCCGCCGCCTAGTGTTCCATCGCGACGAACACGGAATCTACCGCGTCCCGGCGTTCGACGCACTTGGCTGGATCGAGCACGGCTTCGGTTCCCGTCACGCGACCCTCTGGCGGGACGATCCGCGCGTGGTGGCGCTGCGCCAGATTCACTCGGCCATCTGCGTAGTCGCCGATGGCCGCCCCGGCCGCATCGGTGAAGGCGACGCGCTCGTTACAGCGGTGCCGGGCGCCCTGCTCACCGTACGAACCGCCGACTGCATTCCGGTGCTCCTGGCCTGCGAGCGCAGGCGCGTCGTCGCGGTGGTCCACGCCGGGTGGCGCGGCACGCTTCAGAACGTGGCGGGCGCGGCGATCCGTTCCATGGGCGAGCGGTTCGGCTCCCGGCCCGAGGATCTGCTAGCCGCCATCGGTCCGGGCATCGGAGCATGCTGTTACGAGGTCGGTCCGGAGGTGGCGATGCAATTCAAGGAGCTGTTCGCCGAGAGGGATGGCCTGGACGGAAGGACAAAGCTCGATCTTGCGGAGGCGAATCGCCGGCGGCTGCTCGCGGCGGGTGTTCCGGCGGCGCGCATCTCCGTCGCCGGACTGTGCACCTGCTGCCGTCCGGAGGAGTTTCATTCCTACCGCCGGGATCGCGCTGGCGCCGGACGAATGACTTCGGCCATCGGCCTCCGTCCCTGAAGACACGAAGGGCGCGGGGTTGAACCCGCGCCCGATGATTCACAACAGGTTCTTACGCCGCGTTCATCAGGAGGTCTTCGAGACTCTCATCTCCCTGCGCCGCCTGGCGGTCCGCCATCTCCTGGCAACGGATGCAAAACGCCGACCACGGCACCGCCTCGACTCGCTTCGGGTTGATGGGCTCGTCGCAGTTGAGGCATGTGCCGAACGTACCGTCAGCAATCCGGCGAAGCGCAAGTTTGACGTTGCGCAACATGTGCGACTCGCGGTCAAGGTTCCGGATGGCAAGTTCCCGTTCCGCCGCGTGTTGCACCTCGTCGAGCGCATCAGGGCTCTTCTCAATGGCGATGCCCTCACGATTCCTCAGCACTTTGGCGAGTTCCGCCTGCCTGTTCTCCAGGATTTGCTTGAATCGGTTTAATTCGCTCTTCGTCATGGCCTCATTCCTCCGTTCTCCATCGGCTGTTCTTACCGCAACCTTTTGGGTTGCTGGCTTACTGTGCCGTTTGGAAGCTTCACTCACCTCCTGAAAATCTATAGACGTAAATGTGAAGCCGGGCGTTTCAGTAAATATTAGCACATTCCGCTAAAACTTCCCCTTTTGTTCTCCTCCCGTTCGATCTGGCTTCGCGACGGTCGTCACCGACGAGGATCGTCTCGAGCATCTGGAGTTCCAAATTGGGTCGCTTCAGCATCAGCTCGCCCCGATTACTCTTTGACGCAAATTTTGCGCGGAAGTTTCACCGAAACGTGCAGATTTAACTCGTTATTGACAAAAGAGATCAGCATAGCACACCGTGTCAAGTGGGGGTCATGCTATGATCGGGGACTTGACCCGGCCAGAACACCCCTCAAGACGCCTGTTTGCGCTCTCTGTGGCCCTGGTGCTGTGCAATTTCCTCGCCGGACTGTCATTCATTCCATATCCGGGAATCCAAAACGACGAGGCCCTATTCTCCTCCGGGATCTACGACACGGGCCGCACGATCTCCCAACTCAGCGTGTGCAGACATCACATCCCGATGATGCTGATCAGCTATCTCGGCGCCTTGAAATCATGGGTTTATGCTCCGATCCTGGCGGTTTGGGAGCCGTCCGTCTGGTCGGTCCGTCTGCCGGTCCTGGTGATTGGGGCGGCGACGGTCTGGCTGTTCTGGCGTTTGCTTTATCGCGTCTCCGGAGCCCGAGCGGCGCTGGCCGGTTCCGCGCTGCTGGCGTTCGACACGACCTACTTGCTGACGACGGTATTCGACTGGGGACCAGTCGCCCTGCAACACCTCCTAATGGTTGGCGGCGTGCTTTCGCTCGTCCGGTTCCACCAAGGAGCGTCCAGCCGCTCGCTTGCGCTGGCCTCTCTATTGTTCGGTCTCGCGCTATGGGACAAAGCGCTGTTCGTGTGGACGCTGGCCGCCATGGCTGTCGCGGGTTTGCTGCTGTTCTCGCGGGCAATCCGGCGGAAGGTCAACTGGAGGAACATCACGCTCGCGGTGGTGTGGTTCTCAATCGGAGCGTTTCCGTTGCTGCGCTACAACGTGAAGACGCGGGGCGAGACCATGCACCTGAATATCGCTTGGTCCGCGGACGACCTGCCGGCCAAGGCGCACGTGCTATGCAGCAGCCTCGACGGCTCCGGCCTGTTCGACTTTATCGCCTTCGACGACCCAGCGGAGAATCCACGACAGCCACGCACGGCGATAGAGCGCGTTTCGGTGGCGCTCAGTGAAACCGCCGGCCACCCGCGCGAGGGTCCGCTGCCGTATCTCTTGGTCGCGGCGCTGCTTCTTCTGTCGTTACTGTGGTGCACCCCGGCGCGCGGCCCGGTGCTATTCGCCGTGATCACGAGCGCCCTGGTGTTTGCACAGATGGCTTTCACGAAAGGTGCGGGCACATCCGTCCACCACACCGCATTGATGTGGCCTTGGCCGCATTTCCTCATCGGCGTCGCGTTCGCCGAGGCGTCCCACCGCCTGAAGCGATCCGGCGCGTTCCTGCTTGCAGCCGTGCTCGCGTTGGCCTGTGGCTCCAGTCTGTTGGTCTCGAACGAGTACCTTTCGCAACTGATCCGCAACGGCGGCGCGCGCTCGTGGACCGATGCGAGCGGGCCGCTCCACGAGACCCTCAAGCGGACGCCGGCGAAACTCGTTTACATCGTCGACTGGGGTATCTTCGACACGCAGCGCCTGCTCAGCAAGGGACGCTTGCCGCTACGCTGGGGAGCCGACCCTCTGCTTCAGGAAACGCCCGAGGATTCTGACTGGCGCAACGTGCGCGAGATGATCGGGGATCCGGAACACATCGTCGTCGGCTACACGCAGGCTTACGATGTGTTCCCAAACGTACGCGAAAGGCTGCGCGCGATGTCCGAACAAGAGGGCTACCGCCGGGAAATCCTCCACACCGTTCGGGACAGCAATGGCCGAGCGGTCTACGAGGTTTTCCGATTCCGTCAGTAGCCTTCCCCTTCGAGACTCACTTTGCCGGCGAAGTTCCGGTAGGTGTACACGAAATAACCGGCCACGAGGATCATTCCAGGAATCCACCAGGCCAGGCCGACCTTCAGTCCGTAGGCGGCCGTGGCGGAGTTGTAGATCGTCAGGCTCTGACTCGGCTCGATGTTCGACGGCATCACGCATGGAAACACGCCGAAGGCCGCGCTGGTCAGCATGCCGACGATGAAGGCGCAGGAAGCCAGGAACGCTTTGACGTCGTTCCCGGACCGGCTGCACACATACACTTCGATCAGCCCGGCGACCGCAACGGCCGGAAAAACGAATCCCCACGGCTGCGACGTCAAATTGGCCCAGACCTTCGGCTGCACCTGCATGGTGAGGATAGTCACCAGGACCGTCACGAGCAGCACACCAAACCATGAAACGGAAGCGATGCGGCGGGCGCGCCGGTGGACGTCTTCATCCGTTTTCATCGCCACCCAAAGCGCGCCATGCTGGGTGAGCGTCAGGAATGCGAAGACGCCGACCAGCACGGTGTACCAGTCGAGGATGCCGACCTCACCGGTCACGCCGAAGTGCGTCCATAGGGGCAGGAAGAACTCGCCGGCAGGATTCAACGGCACGCCGCGGACAACGTTCCCAAGCGCCGCGCCAAAGAAGACGGCCAGTAGGGCGCTCGAGACCATGAATCCGGCGTCCCAGATTGGTTTCCACACCGGGCTTTCAACATGGTTGCGAAACTCGATCGAGACGCCCCGAAGAATCAGCAGCCAGAGCACCATCATCAATGGCAGATAGAAGCCGCTGAAGCTAGACGCATACAGACGCGGAAAAGCGAAGTACAGCGTGCCCCCGGCGGCGAGGAGCCATACTTCGTTGCCGTCCCACACCGGGCCGATCGAGCGCAGGACTTTGCGCTTTTCATCTTCGGTACGAGCCACGCAGAAATGAATGATTCCCGCCCCGAGGTCAAAGCCGTCGAACACAACATAGGCGGCGAGCATGATTGCGACCAGACAGAACCAGAGGATTTCCATGGGTGCCTCCTAATGTGTAACCCCGGCCGCGGGCCCCGCGCCGTGCTCCGGTCCGTGGTCGATCTCACGGTGCATCAGAAACAGAAACAGAATACTGAGCACGGTATACACGCCCATGAAGCCGATCAGCGTGAACAGCGCGTTACCAGCCGAGACGTTCATCGACGCACCGTCGCTCGTGCGCATCAGACCGTAGATCAC
>JAEHDI010001018.1 GCA_016880505.1 Bryobacterales bacterium
AACTTCCTTCCCTTCCCGAAGGGAAGATCCCACACCCAGTTCGCCGTCACCCGATGCCGCGGCATATCGAATGCGTTGCCGACTTCACGGTGCCGGTCGAACGGGTTCTCGATCGTGCCCCAGCGGAAGGCGTCGTAGCGGTCACGAGCCAAGGTATAGGCGGCCTGGAAATAGAGGTTCTTGACCATCGATCGTTTCACTTCGGCGCTCAAGCCGTGGTACTGGTGACCCGCTCCGTTGGTTCGATACATGATCTCGGGGTACTGTTGGAACGGCCGTGCCTTGGCGGTGAACGGGCGGTCGTCCGGAATCGGGGAGTTGTAGTTATACGAGTAGCTTCCCTGGCGCTGCGCCGTGCCGATGTAAGACAGGCGGAAGCCTGTGTTCCACTGCTGGTGCTCGATGGTCGCGTTGTACTGCTGGCTCCGAGGCGTGATCAGTCCGGGGTTGACGGCACTGGGAAGATTCACGGTGGCGTAAGGCGACCCGATAGCGCGATCCGGGAATACGCGCGGCAGAATCACAAGCGGATTGTCGGCCGGGTTCGTGAAGCCCGGTTCCGCAAGCTGGAACGGACTGCCGGAAGAGGTGAAATCAAACGGCGTCACTTCGTAGAAGATGCCGTAGCCCGCGCGCAAGACCGTGTTGTTTCCGAACGGGCGCCAGGCCAGACTGATCCGGGGAGCGAAGTCGTTCTTGTCGGGCCGGATCAAGGTCTCGGACGGCAGCCCGGCGCTGGACGCGCTCACAACGTTTACGTAACTCGTAGGGAACAGTGGGCTGATCTGTGCAATCGAGGTGTCAGGGACGACGATGCTGCCCGAGCCAATGTCGAAGATCGACATCCGGCCGTGGTTCTCGCGCCAGGGCTGGTGCAGTTGGTAGCGCAGTCCGACGTTCAGGGTCAGACTCGGCGTGACCTTGAATTCGTCGGCGAAGTAGGTGGCGTACTGCCAGCGGTTCCTTTCCAGCAGTAATGACGGAAAGGCACGCGAGGAGTACGTCGGGATGCCGAGCAGGAAGTCGGCGTAGGGATGGCCGCCAACCTCACCTGCTTTGTTGAGGCTCGTGAACTTGTTCGAGAAGTTCACGCCGCCAAACAGGTTTCCAGGGATGGAGAAATCATCACCCTCGACCCGGGCAAGATCCACGCCGAACTTAAACGTGTGCCGGCCGCGGAACCAGCTCACGTGGTCCATCCACTGCTCGTTGTGATTGCGGAAACCAGGGTTGTTTCCGTTGTCCTGGGAGATCCCTTGCAGCCCGATGCCGGACCAGTTCACCTGGAGCAAGCCGGGGACGTCCGGAAGGTTCGGGGCCAAGCCGGTCAGGCCGAGCCGCTTTACCTCGTCGTAGCCTCGCACCGGACCCTCGGAGGGGATGTTGTTGTAGTCCATGCCCCAGCGCGCCTCGTTTATCAACGATGCGCTAAAGACGTGGGTGTAAGAGACGGTTGCCGATCGCGTCGGCCGCGTCTGGCGGTGCAGGCCGACCGTCGGCAGGTTGGATTCCCACCACGTCGCCGGGCCGTTGGTGATAATCGCGCGGCCATACACGAAGTTCTTGTCGGAGAAATGGTGATCGAGACGCAGGGTTCGGCTGACTGGGACGCTCCAGGGCATCGTCTTGATCTCGCGGTAGTTGTTCGCCTGGAAGACGTTGGGATCGCCGAAGTTGGGGAGCGGGTAGTACTGGTCCTGGATCAGTTTGCTGACGTTGTTGATGCTCCCTGCGGGAATCTTGTTGTCCGGAAATGGCGAGCCGGTCGTCGGGTCGTAAATCGTGATGGGGTTGCCGCCTTCGTCCCGCAGGCCGGAAAAGTCACCCTGACGCCAGGCTGCGATTGGAACGGTCGGGTTTAGATTGGTGAAGCTCGCGTTCCCGGCGGACCGCTCCATGGAAAAGAAGAAGAACGTCTTGTTCTTCCCGTTGTAAACCTTCGGGATGTAGACCGGTCCGGACACACTGCCGCCAAAAATGTGGAATCGGCCGGTCCAAATGCCGGTCGCGAAGAAATTGCGGGCTCGGAGCCCGGGCGTCATGAACGTGTCGTACACGCTGCCGTGCAGTTCATTAGTGCCCGACTTGGTGACGACGTCGACGTGGCCGATCGCGCCGAACTCGGCGGTGTTGTTGGCCATATCGACCTTGACTTCCTGGAACGACTCGATGTAGTTCAACTGCGGGCCGATCGCCCAGCCCTGTCCATCATTCATGGTGGTTCCATCAATGGACCAGTTGTTCTCGTTGCCGGTGCTGCCTGCGAAGCGGTAGCCGTCGCTGCCGTTGATCATGTTCGGCACCTGATTGAAATACGCCCACAACCAGCGGGCGTTGAGAGGCATGCTCTTCATCAGCCTGTCGTTTTGGGTATTGGAGATTCGGGCGGTCTCGGTTTCGATCAGGGTGGCCCCGGCCGAGACTTCCACGGCCGTGCTCGTGGCGCCCACCTGTAGTGTGACGTCCACGCGGCGGATGTCTCGTGCGGTCAGGGTGATGCCCTGTGTGACGAAGGCCGCGAAGCCGGGGGCTTCGGCCTTCAACGAGTAGTTGCCCTCGCGCAACTGGGCAGCCGAATAAACACCTGCCTCATTCGAGGTTGCGGTGGTGGTGATGTTTGTTTCGAGGTTGGTGACAGTGACGTTCGCCTGGGGCACAACCGCGCCCGAGGCGTCCGTGACCGTCCCCGTGATGGTTGCGAAGGTAGTCTGCGAGAAAGCCAAACCGCAGACGGCGAGAATGAGTAGACATGCGATGACTAGTTGCTTCACATGACCTCCAATTGGTAGGACCAGTGATCCAGTTAGAATTTTACTGCCAGGATGTACGGGTGTCAAGAAGTATTTATTATTTATTATCACATATTTATACAATGTATGTGCAAGTGGACTGATGCGCAGACCATAACACTTGAAACTTTCCCGTGCATGTGATAAAGTTTCTTGACGAGATTGCGATGAACACCGACTTTCTGGTTCCGGTGTCCCGGACGACGGTCAGCATCGAAGTCTGCCGCACGTTGCTGGGCTACATTCTGGCGGGCGATTGGAAGGACGGCGACCGGCTGCCCGGCGAGCGCGAATTGTGCCGCCGTCTGGGAGTGG
>JAEHDI010000131.1 GCA_016880505.1 Bryobacterales bacterium
CAGACCTCCGCGCGCTATCACCTGAACTTCGCGCTGCCCGAAGTCCGCCAGTGGGCCCGCGCCGTCATCGACCGCCTCGTACGCGATTACGGCATCGAGTGGGTGAAGATCGACTACAACATCGACATCGGCGAGCAGTTCGACCCGCCCAGTGCGGGCCGGAGCGGCGACGTACTCTATCGCCATCTCACCGCCTATTACGGCTGGCTCGACGACGTCCGCGGCGCGCATCCGAAGCTCATTGTCGAAAACTGCTCGAGCGGCGGGCTCCGCTTCGACGCCGGGATCCTCGAGCACACCCACACCACGTGGCTTTCCGACGTCGTCAGGCCCCTCCCGTCGCTCCAGTTGGGCTACGGTTGTACCGTCGAGTTCGCACCGCAGGCCTGCAACCACTGGATGGTCGGCGACAAGGACAACGGCGAGGTGGACAATTCGCGTCCGCCTGGCTGGTGGGACTTTTTGTTCCGCGTCCCGATGAACGGCCAGTTCGGTATCTCCAGCCGCGTATTCGACTGGACCCCCGCCCTGAAGCAGCGCGCGGCCGAAAACGTCGCCCTTTACAAACAGATCCGTTCCACCGTTTCGGCGGGCGACGCGTTCCACCTGACGCCGCAACCCGATCACGACAACCCCGCCGGCTGGATGGCGATCCAGTACAGCGTCCCGGACGGTGCGCGCAGCGTCCTGCTCGCGTACCGGCTTGCCAAAGGCCAGCCCAGGCAGACCTTCAAGCTCCGCGGTCTCCGCCGCGACACCTCGTATCGCATCAAACGCGATGGAATGGCCCAGTCCGGCCGCTCCGGCGCCGAACTAATGGACGCCGGCCTGCCGGTCGATCTGTTCGCCGAATGGCGCACCGCCGTCTTCGAACTGGACGCCGGACGGTCATTCTGAACTTGGCAGGCCGGGAGACCTACCCCACTTCAACAGAGGGGCGTAGGACTCCTGTCTTGTGCTGCGTGACTTGGCTCCCACTCTTGTACACTACCTGTGGAGTCTCTTATGCCGTCCGAACCATCGCTGACACGCCGGAGACTGCTCCGCCAAAGCGCCGCCGCCGGAGTTGCCGGCGTTCTTCACAACGCGAGCGCCGCGGTCGTCGACCTTCATCCGAAAGGCAACTTCCGATTCCTGCTGGGCATCGCTCCGTATTCATCCGGCGCCGTAGCAGAGCGGAATCACCAGGTTGTGCACGTCACCTTCGCCTCTCCGCCGCCGTACCGTCCCGGCTTCCTTGCTATCGACCGCCACCTCAAGGAAGAGAAGCGTCCGCCCGAGTCGCTGTGCGGAATCGAACTGCGTTCGCCGCTACCCTTCACGTTCGACGGCTTCAATCAGTTCAATCAGGAATATATCGAGCAACTGAAGCAGCGCGGCCTCCTCGCCGGCGGCACAAATCCGGTCGCCCGCACGAATGTAGCACCGGAGGTGAACCCGCCCTCCGAGGTGCTCCTCTACGGGTTCAGCTACACCGCCCCGGCGAAGACCACGAAACAGACCTTCGTCATCGCCGGCGCCGGCGAGCTTTCAGGTGAACGTCTCGACGCCCGCGACATCGTCAGCCGTGGCGACGTCTCCCCGACTGGCCTGCGCGCCAAGGCCACGCACGTGCTCGGCCTCATGGACCAGCGTCTCCGCAGCCTCGGTGTCTCTTGGAGAGACGTCACCATCGTCAACGTCTACACCGTGCACAACATCGCTCCGTTGATGAAAGACCTGTTGCTTCCCCGCGCCGGCGCTGCCGCCCTCCACGGAATCGACTGGCACTTCGCCCGCCCTCCCATCCGGGAAATTGAGTTCGAAATGGACGTCCGGGGCTGCGCCCGCGAACTGGTGCTCTAAGCTCTTCCACCGCGCGATAATGTAAGGCGGACAATCGTGATGATCCTCAACGCACGGAGGCGCCCGCTGTGCGCGCTTCCGCTGCTCTGCTCCGTCCTGCTTGGACAACCTCAGAAACCCTCGGAGCCTCCCGCCGTCGTGATCCGCTCCACCACGCGCCTCGTCCAGGTCAACGTCGTGGTCCGCGATCGGAACGGAAACGCCGTCACCGGCCTCACCAGGGACGACTTTGTTCTCGAAGACGATGGCAAGCCGCAGGACATCCGTGTGTTTGCCTTCCAGCCGTCCGAGAAGCCTGCACGTCCAACCGCGAGACCCGCCCCCGGAGTCAGCTCCAATCGGTACGTCGAACGCGCCGCCATCGGTGTCACCGCCATCCTCCTCGACGGCCTCAACACAAGTTGGGGAGACCAAGCGGCTACCAGGCAACAGGTCGTTCGCTATCTGCAAAACGTCCGCCCGGAGGACCGCATCGCGCTCTACACCCTCGGCCGGGAGCTTCGCATCCTCCACGACTACACCAGTGAGCCGTCGGCGTTGCTCAAGGCGCTCTCTGCCTATACCGGTCGCCATTCACCTGAACTCGACGCCTCCCACCAGCCGATGATTGAGGAGATCGCCCAGTCCGTTGCAGCGGAGTACGGGAATACCAAAGAGGCTCAAATAGCCATGGAAGCGCTGCAAGGGGTCGTCAACACGCTCAAGGAGGAGGAGTTCTTCTACAAGGAGCAGCGCGTCCTGCGCACCTTCAAGGCGCTCGAAGCCATCGCTAATCATCTCGCCGGCGTGCCCGGACGCAAGAACCTGATCTGGATTTCCGCGGCCTTCCCGCTCCAGTTGGGTTACTTCGAGTCCCCCGATGCCGAGCGCGGCCCCTCGCCGGAAAGCTCCGACTCGCCGTTCAGTGCTAAGTACCCCGGAAGACGCCGTACACCCGCCGACCGCGGCGCGCTTCTCGTCAAGCACGGCCGCTCCCGCACGTTTGGGGACGAATTCCAGCGAGCTGCCCGCGCCCTAAGCACCGCCAACCTCTCGGTGTACCCCATCGACGCCCGCGGCCTGAGTCCGAATCCCAGGGCGTTCGAGAACATCGCCACCATGAACGACCTTGCTCACTACACCGGTGGCAAGGCCTACCGCAACACCAACGACATCATGGGATCCATCCGCGAGGCCGTCCAGGACGCGGAAGTCTCTTACACCCTCGCTTACTATCCGAACGAGTCGAACCTCGATGGCCGCTTCCGCCGCATCAAAGTGAAGGTGCGCCGCCCCAGCGTTTCCCTGCGCCACCGACTCGGCTATTACGACCTTGCCGAGCCCTCGCCTGGAAAAGCCTCCGACGCCGCAGTCCGTGACGCGCTCTGGAGCCCGATGGATGCCACCGCCGTTCCGATGGACGCGCAGCTCAAGCAAGCCGAAGCAGCCCAGGCATTCGCTCTCGAAGTAACCATCGATCCTTCCGGCGTCACGTTCCAACCGAAGAACGACCGCTGGACTGCGGACCTGCAGTTCTTTCTCGCCCAAACCGGCGAAGAGGGCCGGGAACACGGCATCACGTCCCAGACGGTCCACTTGGAACTGCTGCCCGGGATCTATGAGAATGTGCGCCGGGACGGCTACATTCTCCGTGAATCTATGAATCGCAGCCCTGGCGCCACCTCACTGCGCGTTCTCGTCCGCGACGTCCCGTCCGGCAACATCGGTCGCGTGATCGTTCCGTTCGACGCACCGCCACACTGACGTCGCGCAGCCAAAGGGATGTCGCGCGTCCGGCGGGCTGATTTTTCGTAACCCGATGCGCACTGAGCCGCGTCTATCGGGCGGGAGGTAACGGCGATGCAACGAACCATCCTCGGCGCCCTGGCGTTGGCCGCCGCGATGCCCTTCGCGCTCGACGCCCGAGAACGCTACAACGACTACAGGCCTTACGGCTACCAAGACCCCGTAAGCCGCGCCATCCGCAATCTGGAGGGAATCGGCTCACGATCGTTCGTGGACCGCCACGAACAGCGGCATTTTCGCGGCGCGCTCGAGGAACTCTACCGATTCCAGCAGCGCGCACGGGACGGCCGCTTCGACAAGGGCCGCCTCGACAGGGCCATCGAGCACATCGACCACCTTGCCGGTGCGGACCAGCTACATCCCCGCGCCCGCCAGATCTTGCGCGGCGATCTCTGGGAGCTGCGGCGCTTTCGCTCGGAATACTCTCGCTCCCGCTACCGCGGCTGGTAGCAGTGGCACCGCCAGCCTGTGCCCAGGGTTACTCAGCCCACTCGCCGCACCGCCTCACTGCCCCAGCGCGTCAACGGCCGCGATCCACTTGTTCTTTCCGATCTGGTGAGCGTCGACATGGTGCATGGCATCGGAATTCCAGCCTTTGGACGACGCTTTCACGATCGGTGTGTCGATCATCGTTTCTGAGTAGGTCGTGGGGCTGATGTCCGTGATGCGAAACGCAAGCACCTGGTTCCCGTACGTCGGGTAACAATCCTGAGCAAGCCGGTACAGGACCCCGTCGATGACAAACGGCCTGCCCGCGGGCCTTGCCGTGTTCAGATCGTCCTTCACGATGGGGCTGAGTGGATGTTCCGTCCACGGCCCCTTCAAATCAGGCGCATAAAACAACCGTAGCGTTTTGTTTCCAGGACGTACCGTGAACAACCACCACATGTCCTTGAACCGCACCAGCGTCGGACTGATGTAGTGGTCGTCCTTTAGCAGGTCGCCCTGGTATTCCCACTTGTCAGGGAATTCCGTGGCTTTGTACAGGCGGACAGATGGCTCCGTATGCCCCTCAGGAATCATGTAGTAGTCGTTCTTCCACTGAAATACGTATGGATGAGACAAGACAAACGATTCGTGGATGACCGTCCGCCGGAACTTCCAGTCGCGGCCATTCTTGCTTTCCGCCAGTCCGATCCCTCCCTTATCCGTCTTGAGGTCCTTGGCCGTAAAGAACAGGTAATACCGGGATTTGGTGACGACCATAAATGGATGGGCGAGTGTGTCCACCTTGAGGTCGGTGACAGCCGCGCCTGTCAGCACGGGGTTCTTGACATTCGCTGGGGCCGAAAGCTGAAACGGCGACGGCCCGGTATAGATACCGATCGTCCAAGACTTCTTTTGATCGCTCTGTGACCCGGAATCGCCCGCGAGGAGTCCGCCGGCGCAAATCTGTATCGCCAGCGTCATTGCCGATACAGCGACAAATGCTCGTTCCATGTCAACTCTATATCGGAGTGAAGCCGCCCCGTCAAGTCGCTTGCCGGCGCCGCTGCTTATACTGGCCCCTTCCCAGAGCCGGGGCCCGGAGGCATGGAGGATTGAAATGAGATTGCCGTGCGGAATCTGGCTGCTCTCGGTGGCGTTCAGCCTCGCCCTTGCGAATGGCGCGCCCGGCGTCGGGCTGCCGGCCTTTCCGGGCGCAGAAGGGTTCGGCGCGAAAGCGGCCGGCGGGCGCAGCGGCCGGGTGGTCAAGGTGACGAACCTGCACCCGTCCGGTCCCGGCAGCCTGAACGAAGCGTGCCAGGCCGACGGCCCGCGAATCGTCGTGTTCGAGGTCAGCGGCGCCATTCCCGGCGACGTCCTGATCACGCACCCGCGAATCACTATCGCCGGCCAGACCGCGCCTGGAGCCGGCATCACCATTGCAGGCCGGCTCATGAACCCGTACCG
>JAEHDI010001019.1 GCA_016880505.1 Bryobacterales bacterium
CGGCGGAAGCGTGGTGCCTTGAGAACCTGTCAGTGTCGCGCGCGCGGTTGTCTCCGTCGTCACCCGTTTGGGTTAGAGTGGAGGTGCGCGCAGAGGAGCCCGGTGCAGACGCGCCTCCGGAAGAAAACGCAGGCATCAACCTCGCGCGCATGGTGGAATTCTTCAGCCGCTCTCCCCACCCCGGCGAGCCGCGATGGCTGGCCGAAGGAGGACCGTTCCGGTTGGCGGAACTGAAGTAGCGGCGGGGTGACTTCCTGGATGCCTCGATCGCTCCGCGGCAGGCTGATCCTGCTGTTTCTCGTCGCGACGATTCCCCCGCTCGGGGCGACGCTGTGGTTTACGTCGTCGCTGCTCGAGCGGAGCCTCAGCTACGCCTCAACTCGCGAACTCGACGAAATTTCCCGTGCGCTTCAACGGCTGGGACGCGAGTATTACCGGCAGGCGCAGGACTCGCTGCGCCGTGACGCCGCGCAAGGCGCTATCGAACCGCAGCGGTACCTCCCGGGCAGGGAGGCAAGCTGGCCGGCGGAGGTCCGAGCGTTTCAAGAGAGCGGGGAGACAGAGCGCTTCGTTCTTTCGGGTACGAATGGCGACCGGCTGAACTTCATGACCCGGCGCGGGGGTGAGGTGCGGGTGTGGTCGCGCCCGCTCGGCAGCGTCGGGATGGAGAGCTTGGCGAGACAATACCGGCAGGCCAGGACGCTGGTGGACGCCGGCAACCAGCGAAACCTGCGCCGGGGATTCACGCTGACTCTGCTGCTGCTGGCTCTGAGTGTGTGGTTGGTCGGATTTGCGCTGCTGGCTTACCTGGCGTCTCGCGTCAGCCGGCCGATTCGCGAGCTCACGGCGGCGCTTTCGGAACTGGCGTCGGGCAACCTGGCGGTGCGGGTATCCGTGGACCGCGAAGACGAGATCGGGGAGGCGATGCGCGCCTTTAACCGCACAGCCGAGGAGCTGGAGCAGAACCGGGCGCGGCTCGTCTACCTGGCGCAGCTTGCAAGCTGGCAGGCGCTGGCGCGCAAGATGGCGCACGAGCTAAAGAATTCGCTCACGCCGATCCGGCTGACGATGGAAGAGGTGCTGGCACGTGCCGGCGAAAGCGATCCCGCATTTATCCAGCAGGCGGCGCAGATCGTCGGCGAGGAAGTGGAGACACTGGAGCGGCGCGTGCGGGCGTTTTCCGAGTTCGCCGCCGAGCCTCCGGTGCGGCCCGGTGTCCTGGATGTCAACGCGGTTGTCGAAGAACGCGTGGCGTTTCTCAGGACCGGACGGCCGGAAGTGCGGTACACACTGCGGCTCGATCCGAGACTCCCGGCGGCGCACACAGACGAGGATCTGGTGAAGGGTGTGCTGACGAACCTGCTCGAGAACGCTGCCGAGGCGGCGGGACAGGGCGGCGAGGTGCTGGGGCGGACGTCGCTGGTGAATGGGAAGGTGGCGGTGGAGGTGCACGACTCGGGTCCAGGGTTGAGCGAGGACGTGCGGCGGTCTCTGTTCGAGCCGGCCATCTCCTTCAAGAAGGGTGGAATGGGATTGGGCCTCTCAATCGCCCGCAAGAGCGCCCTGCTCGCGGGCGGTGATATTTTGCTGGTGAAAGGAGAACTGGGCGGCGCGGCGTTCCGCGTCGTGCTGCCGCGATATGCCGCGGAACAGAATCCTGATAGTTGACGATGAAGAGAACATCGGCCGCTCGCTCCGGCTGATCCTGGAGCGCGAAGGGTACGCGGTGACCGTGTGCCGCTCGATTTCCGAATGCCGCTCGCACCCGGAAACGGCACGCGCGGACGTCTTCCTGCTGGACGTAAAGCTGCCGGACGGCAACGGGATCGATTTGCTGAGGGAGGTGCACGTGGCGGATCACTGCGCGCCGGCGGTGATGATCTCCGGTCACGCGACGATTGCTGACGCGGTGGAGGCGACGCGCGCCGGCGCGTTCGATTTTCTCGAGAAACCGCTGGGACGGGACCGCGTACTGCTGGCGGTGAAGAACGCGCTGGAACAAGCGAACCTGCGGCAGGAAAACGCACGGCTGCGGGAACTTGTCGGCGACGGCCCGAGGATGATCGGCGGAAGCCCG
>JAEHDI010001020.1 GCA_016880505.1 Bryobacterales bacterium
GAACGGGTCAGCCAGCGCCACCTGTATCGCCCCGATCGGCTGGAGCAAGCTGATTTTTACCGGTGCGGACAGCGTGTCGGCGCCCAATACGATCGGGTTCGGCGACCGCGATGAAACCCTCTGCAAGCTCGACCAGATTCGCTATTTCGAAGACACCACCTATCTGCGTCTGAGTGCGAATCCTCATTATGTGGAGCATGTGATGCCGAACAAATCAGCCCATGCGCGGGTCGGGGCCAACGCGTCGCTCTGGGACACGCTGGGCTATGCGCACGTCGGCTATGTCACACAGTTGGAGATTCCGGCGTCATTGGAACCGACGACCGTCTCGATCATGTCTCGACTGAATACGCTCTTCAATTGGGTCGAAGCCAATGCGGTGGGTGACGAATGGTATGCCCACGTCTCGGCGACAGCCCGACTGTGGGTGACCTACGACGGGGAGTTTCGGCAGGCGCCTCCGGCGGTGTTCGTGAACGTCCTGGCGACGCCGTCGCAGATGCGGACCCATCACGATATTCCGTCACCGGCGCCGAGCGCGGCGTTGACGATGCAGGTCTCGGCGTCCGCCGGCAGCGGCACGACGATCAGCGTGTACGAGAGCGTCGAGCTGGTCGCAACCACCCCGAACGGGCATGCCTATCTGGACGGCATTTTTTCGTGGGAACCTTTGGCGGTGCAGCTGCGAGAGGGTTAGCGCCCGGCGTCTTTATACAGGGATCGAATGATCTCGGACGTGTTGAAGAGCATGGCGTTTGATCGTGTGTAGGCGGCATGTCCGTAGTAGTGCTCCTGGACATTCGTGGAGTTCGTGCAGTCTTTGTAGTCGACCAGCAGGCAACTGCCTTCGCTGGGGAAACGTACAGCGCGGCGGGCGCATTCCAGCCAGCGTTCGAACCCATCATAGGGCTCGACCATTTCCCACACAGCTTTGTTCGCCACTTTCGCCGCTTCGGTCGTCGGCATCGCATCGCTCCCTGCCACTGCCAGCGCCTGGACGTAGTCTCCGCCCCAGGCGATGGGCATTTCCATCGTGACTTGTGGCAGTTCCATTTTGGAAAGCCAGGTCTTGCCATCCGTCCGGAGATTCCGGTGGTTGACGATATGCAACAGGCGTCCGATTCCCGAGAGGTCCCATCCATATCGTACGGGGGTGCCCATGGTGACGACATCGAGGATTGCGCCGTTCAGCAGGGAATGATCAGCGAGAAGGGGTTCGATGTGTCGTGCTGTAGCGGCCAGGTCAGCTTGGTTGTTTTGTTCAGCGAAGGCGGCCAGCAGGCCCAGGAGTTTCGACCGTTTCGTAATGGGACTGGGACAGAGCAGGTTTGAGGCCAGAGCAAGGACTAACCCTGCCTGTCCGTGGGCCTGCACGAGAATCCGGTCTTCCTTGCCGAGCTTCTGAGTCTCGCAGAGGGTGTGCAGTTCATGGAGCAAGCGGACAGCGGCTGCGGCACGGCCCAGGTGGTGATGTTCCGAGGTCCAGAGCATGCGCCGGCAGGCGATCGGTTGAGGCAGGCGCTTGTTGAGGGCTTGTAGAAAGAGTGCCACGTAGGCATTGGTGAAGTTGCCGGCCTCGCCGACTTGGGCATCAACGATCTTACGGGTGGCATCATCGTTCGAGAGCGGAGGCTGGAGTCCTCCCGGGAGGGCCGGGATTCCGTTTCCTCCTTCTCGCATGGCCGAAAGCAGGGCATCGACACCCGAGACGCCGCGCGAATAGCCGCGTTTGAGCCCGCCGACTTCGTCCAGCCGCTGCATGCCGAACACATCGCTTCCGTGGATCGATCCATGGAGGAACACGATGGCGCGAACGCTGGCTTGCGAGAGCGCCGTGCCACATTGGGCCATGCTCTCGAACCAGGCTGGAGATTCAGGTGGCGCGCCGCCGGTCAGTTCGGCGTTCGTCAATCGTTCGCCGGGGTTCTTTCGCGAGAGCTCGTCGTGCTGGAAGTTATTCTCGTTCGGCATGGAGAGTGGTATCTACCGCAAGTAGAAGCGGAAGTGCAACGGCGTTCCTGGTCTATCGGGGAGATGAGGAGGCGGAAGCATCGGAGTCGGAGGCTTGCTTCGGCTGCATCGGGCTCTTGAGCATCACAGCGGTGGCGGTGCAGACCTTGTTTTCTTCGTCGATCCGGCGATCGACGATCTTCACGCCCGACAGGTATTCCTGAACAATTTCTTCGCGCGTAAGTTCAATATCCTGCTCGGTGTCACGGCCACTCCGCTCCCGGACACGATCCACCATATGTTCCTTGACCATCACGCGGATCTGCTTGGCCAGGTCGGTCCGGGCCGAGAGTTCCGAGACGCGCTGACAGACGATCTTGCCCTTCGCTAAATCACCTTGGCCTTTGCCGATCCAATAGCGCTCTGACGAATAGGCGCCATGGCTTTCTTCGACCCGCGGATAGGTACCGCCGACCGATTCAGCCGACCCCTGTGGTTCTTGATGCTGCTTGAGCTGATCGAATGAGTGTTCCGCATGGGTTCTGACATCGCCTGGATCCGCAGCCTCGGTCTGATACGGGAAGAGGAGCATGGTGGTCCCGAGCGCGAATGCCACAATCGTTTGTCTGACGGGGTTCTTCATGGACTACTTTCCTCGTTTCCCCCCTCCGCTCCCTCCCGACCCTCGAGTTCCTCCCCCGCCTCCTTGTCCGCCGCCGCCGGGCATAAGGGGAGCTAATCTATAGGGAACACGCGGGACTTGGTGGGGAGTGGGAGGATGGATCTGGTTGATGGTCGGGGGCAGGCGTCGGGCGCCGTGGGGCTGATTGCCGGAACCCGCACCCGGTGGCGGGCTGAAGCTGCCA
>JAEHDI010001021.1 GCA_016880505.1 Bryobacterales bacterium
GGCGCGGCGCCGATGACGCGAGCAAGCTGGTGCGCCGCTTCCGGGGATCCGCCGCGGCGCGGAACGCGCTCGCAACAGTACGCCAATACTGGAACAGCACGCTCGGCACAGTGCAGGTGGAAACCCCCGATCAATCGCTCAACGTGCTGACCAACGGCTGGTTGCTGTATCAATCGCTGGCGTGCCGTGTGTGGGCGCGCAGCGGGTATTACCAATCGGGAGGCGCCTTCGGTTTTCGCGACCAATTGCAGGACGTGATGGCGCTGATCCATGCCGAGCCCAAGCTCATGCGCGAGCACCTGCTCCGCTGCGCGTCCCGTCAGTTCCGGGAAGGAGACGTCCAGCATTGGTGGCATCCCTCCTCGGGCCGGGGCGTGCGGACGCACTGTTCCGACGACTATCTCTGGCTGCCGCTTGCGGCGTGCCGATACGTTCTGGGCACGGGGGACACGGGCGTGCTGGATGAGCCCATCCAATTCATCGAAGGCCGGCCGGTGAATCCCGAGGAGGACTCCTATTACGACCTGCCCGGCCGGTCCGAGGAGGCGGCGAGCCTTTACGAACACTGTGCGCGCGCGATCCTGAGGGGCCTCAGATTTGGCGAGCACGGCCTGCCACTCATCGGTTCCGGAGACTGGAACGACGGCATGAACATCGTGGGTGCACACGGCCAGGGCGAAAGCGTCTGGCTGGGCTTTTTCCTGTACGAAGTGCTCCTGCAGTTCGGCCGGGTTGCGCGCATTCACGGCGATACGCCCTTTGCCGAACGGTGCCAGGCGGAGGCGGATCAGGTGCGCCGGAACATCGAGCAGCATGGCTGGGATGGCGAGTGGTACCGCCGCGCCTATTTCGACGACGGCACGCCGCTGGGGTCGGCGAGCAACGCCGAATGCCGGATCGATTCGATCGCGCAAAGCTGGGCTGTTCTATCCGGTGCGGGAGATGCGAAGCGCTCACGCATGGCAATGGAAGCGGTGGACAAGCACCTGGTGCGCCGGGAACACGCGCTGATCCAGCTTCTCGATCCGCCGTTCGACAAGTCGGACTTGAATCCCGGCTATATAAAGGGCTATGTCCCGGGCGTGAGGGAGAATGGCGGGCAATACACCCATGGGGCAATCTGGGCGGCGATGGCGTTCGCCGCAATGGGCGACAGCCGGCGTGCGTGGGAGCTCACGGCCATGATCAACCCGTTGAACCATGCGGGAACCGCGGCGGCGATTGCCGACTACAAAGTGGAGCCGTACGTGGTCGCGGCAGACGTGTATGCGGTCCCGCCGCACACCGGCCGCGGCGGATGGACGTGGTACACGGGCTCCGCCGCCTGGATGTACCGGCTCATCGTGGAATCCATCCTGGGGCTCAAGCTGGAAGTCGACAAACTGCGCTTTGCGCCGTGCCTGCCCGCAGACTGGGAAGCATTCAAGTTACATTATCGATACCGGGAAACTTTCTACCATATTGCCGTGCTGCAGACGCGCGCCGGGAACGGCGGGATGAGTGTGACAGTGGATGGCGTCGAGCAACACGACAAGGCGATCCCTCTGGTTGACGACCGTCGGGAACACTCGGTCGAGGTGAGAATCGCCGTCAACCGCTG
Source organism: Bryobacterales bacterium (assembly GCA_016880505.1). GTDB lineage: Bacteria > Acidobacteriota > Terriglobia > Bryobacterales > Bryobacteraceae > JAEHDI01. The sequence goes on from JAEHDI010001021.1 coordinate 1,601, forward strand.
ACGGTGGCCGCCAGCGCCGCTAACATTCAAAGGAAAGCCCCGCCTGAGCGGGGCTTTCTTGTTGGTGGGGAATCCGGGTCAAACCACGGTTTCCGGTCGATCACGCCCCGGTCTTGATAACGGATTCGAGCCCCGCAAGACAGGCACCGGATACGCCCCAGGCTGCCTTTTCCTGCCCGGGCATCCTGTCCCAGCCGCCCTTTTCAATGAGCTCGGATCTCTGGTAGCTTTCCGCCCCCTGCAATTCCTTGAGTTTCATCTTGTAATCCGGGGCGCTCCTGAATTGGGCAACGCAGATCGCCGCCCGGCTCGCCAGCACCGCCTCGTCGCTCATCTTCTGGGTCGTGCCGGAGGTCGTCCAGCCGCCCCACGCGAAGCCGATCGTTATTGCGACGCCTGCTCCGACGACAAGCCCCCAAAATCCATACGTTACTTTCGCTTCCATTTCCGGTTTCATTGGACATACCTCTCAGTGTGGTGGTCTCGGTAAGCCCCTGCATTTCCTGCAGTTACGCCAATCCAGGACTTGCGTGCCACGGCCCCCGCGTTCATTGTCCGGCGCGGGGATTGGGACTTGGGCTAACGGACCGGAACCGTCACTGTCTGCGCTGCTCGAACCGCGGTCTGTGCGTTACCGAACATAGCGATCGGCATGGTCAGTGTTCCCCTTGTGGCTTCGGCGTTGAAGCTTTGGGCGATTCACGAGCGACGGCCGCACTCATGCAGCCCCTGCCGCTCGATCTCACGGCCTGCTGACCCGCGCGCACCGGATTCGCGGATGACCA
>JAEHDI010000132.1 GCA_016880505.1 Bryobacterales bacterium
ACATCCGCAACGTGATCGCCAGTTGTCAGTGTCCCAACAGCCCAGCCAACCAGCGACAGAGTCACCATGCCGGACCCCTGCCCCGTGGCCGGAGCGAGACTGAGCCACTGGATGTCACCTGGGATGCTTGCGGCCCAACTCCCACTTGCACTCACCGAGATCTTTCGCGGATAGTCGACAAATCCACGGGACACGGAGCGAAATGTCACCTCAATGGGTGAGAGAGTCAGAGTTGTCTGGGTGTGTGCACACCCGCAGGCAAGCAGCAGGCAAACGGAAAACGCTGCGATCCTCCGCATATAGAGATTATATCGGAGCAACGCTTGCCGGCCTGTTCAGGACTCACAACCGGCTGCACTCGGGTTGTGAGTCGAGATTGTCCTGCTCTCCGGCAGAGCGTGCGCTTCGCTCCCGTCAGACCCCGACCGCCCCAAGGGCCCACTCACAGGCGCACCCACCCCGGTGGGACCTTCTTCGGAACCTTCTCGTGTCTGATGTTGTTGCGACCTCCGCGTCTCTCGCCGTTGCGTCCCGATGTACGGCAGTACGGCAGTCCACGAAGCCGGTCGCGTGACAGACTTAAACTCTATTACCGGGACGCCGTTTCGTGCGACCTTTGCAGGCGAAAAGCACTGCTGGAGAAGGTCTGGATTTAGTGGGAGCTTCGGGTAGCCGGCTTCTTTGCCGCTAACGTGACTCCCTGGATCATCAGGTCCTGGTCGGGGAGGCTCCGGAAAGCCACCGACAGCCGGGGCCGGATCTCGCGGATCAACTGTAGAGTCTGCTCCGAATAGTCGGTGCCGTTCTCGAGCTGGGTTTTCGGCGGGTCGATCCTTCGCTTGCGGCCCACTACCTGGTACACCAAAACCTCTGAGCTGAAGCCAAGCTCCGTCATCTTCCCGCGGTAGTAATTCACGAGTTTTCGGTTCGGCTGACCCGAGCACTCCACCATGTACCGGTAAACCGGCTCCGGGATGGTCAGGAATTCGAGTGGATGGAAGCCGTGCTTGGTGAACATTCCGTAGTCGCCCAGGTCAATGTTGTGGATAAGCATACCGCCGGGCTTGAGCAGGCGGTCCATCGCAGCGAACAGCGGATCGAGGTCATAGATCTCTTCTAGAACGGCGTTGGACACAATGAGGTCAAACGACGCTGGCTTGAGACCGGGGGAAAGTTCCTCCAGCGACTTCCCGTACACGTAATTGAGCTTCTGGCTATTCAGCCGCAGGGAGCCGTCGATCGCGATGGCTTCATCGAAGCTTTCCTGCTCAGAGCCCGGCAGGCTGCGTCGCAAAGTCCGGTACAGATCTCTCGTATACGCAGTGTCCTGGAGCGGGACGAACTTGTCCATAGTGACGACCCGTTCCGCTCCGGAGGCGGAAAACCGCACCGCTATCCCGATGTTGTAGCCTGCGCCGATCTCCAGCACCCGTTTCCCGTAAAGATCCGCCGGGTGGAGACCCGAGCGGTCCAGATAGCCGCAAAACGTGCTATTGATCCGCTCCAGGTCCCTGTGCAACTGACGCTCGTCGCCCGTTACGGAAGCCGGCTGACCGATTTGTCCGCTCTTGACCTGGAAGCGGCGCAGCGTGTCCTGGTAAACATTTGTCGCCACGACGAACCATTTCCAACGTTTCCCGCAGGGCTTCCACAGAGGCAGTGTCACAGCCGAGCCCAGACCGAGCACCAGAATCAGAAGTAGAGTTCGGCCTCTAACTCGTTTTGGCAACAATCCGCAAACCCCGATCGACTTGCGCCATTATATGCTAAGAGGCTTGCCGAACGGCCCGCTTCCCCCGGACCGTGACGGGGAATCCCTCTGTTGAGATCTCTTCCAAACCGGCATCGCGAAACCAACCCTCCGCCTCAGCCACCGTATGCTTCCACTGATACCGCGGAGAGTACCAGTCGAAAGTGTCCAGAACCCGAACCTCCCAGCGGGGATGAACCGAGCAGGGGATCAACAGCAGAGGCGAGAACAGCAGCCGTGCCGGCACCGGCAGTCTGTCGATCTGCCTGAGGAGCCAGCCGACAGGCGCCGCGACGTAGCAGAGATGGTAGAGCACCGGGAGTGGAAGGCGAGTCGTGATTCCGCGCAAGGTGTCGGCAATCCAGCCTTTCAGGGAGGCGTGAACCGCCTTTAGACCGCGCAAGTTCGGCGGGCGCCACACGTGGTACACCCATATGCTCACACGCCCTCCCGGCTTGGCCAATGTGACGATGCTGCGGAAAGCGCGCTCCGTGTCCGGAGTGTGGTGCAGCACACCGATACTGTACACGTGATCAAACGAAGCGGGGCGAAGTGGAAGCCGGAGGATATCTCCCTGCACCACATGGACAAACGGATTCCGGCGGTTTTCTTCGTAGGCGCGATTCGTGGCAAGGCTCAGGTCCAGCCCCACGACCTCCGAGGGCGCTTCGTCCGCGATGACCTGAAGGTACCGTCCCATGCCGCAGCCGGCCTCGAAGAAGAGCTGGGTTCCCAGCGATCCGGGCGTTGTTCCCGTGCGGCGGTAAAAGTGCGCGCGGTTCTCGGTGTGATCGGTCACGCGGAACCGGAGCCATTGAAAGCCGAAGCTCCGTTTCGTTTCGGAGTGGAGCGCCTGGAAGTCCCCATCCGCCGGTCTGCGATACCGGAAGGCTTGCGCATACTGCCGAAAGAAGTCCGGATAGTCTTGCTCGACATCGGGGTTGAAGCGTGGCACGCCGTCGACGATGGGGAACTCAACGCGGCAAGCATCGCAGCGGAGAATTCCCTGCACGATTTCGACTCCGTAGCACTCGGCGCACGGGCGAACTCGGCTGGGAGCCTGTTCCAGGTGCTCCGAATGCCACGAACAATACGACGAGCAGCGTGTCCCACAATCGGTCGGCCGGTGCGCGGGCTCGGTTTCGAGCACGGTCAGATCGAGCGGAGAGCGGCCGCAGAAGCAACAGGCCAGAAGATCTCGAAGTCGGTGTTTCAAACCTCACTCGTCGGCGCCCAAATGGCGCAGCGCATTCTCCGATGCTAGCACTGAGCTGCCGTGAAGTAGGATGAAAGGTACCCTCGGATGGCACAGGCCACGACAGCAGACGGTCAGTCCCGGCGCTCGGATCGGCTGGTCTCCGGCGTCCTGTGGAACTGGGCCGGGATCGGGGTGCAACTCTTCACCGGTGTAATCGTCTCGCCTTACATCATCCGGAAACTTGGCACGGAGCGATACGGAATTTGGGCCCTGGTCTTCTCGCTGGCCAGCTACTACGGCTTCATCGATCTCGGCTTCCGGTCCGCGGTGGTCCGGTTCAGCGCCCACTATTACACCCGGCGCGAGAACCCGAAAGTCAACGAGCTGATCAATACAACGTTTTTTTACTTTTCGCTCGCAGCCGCGGTGCTGGTCTGTTTGACACTGATCCTCTGGAGGCTGGCAGACCGTATCTTTCGAGTCCCGCCTGCTCTTCGGGATGAATTTTCATTGCTCGTTCTGATCGTCGGCATCAGCATATCCGTCGGACTGAACATGAGTGTTTTTTCCGGAGTGGTGGAGGGTTTGCAGCGTTTCGACATCTCAAACCGCATCCGGATCGTTATTTTCGGGTTGCGCGGAGCAGGATGGTTCCTGCTACTCATGGCCGGTTACGGGTTGGTGGCGATGGGGTGGTGGAGCCTGGCCACCAGCGTGGTCTTCTTTCTCCTCTACCTGCTTTATCTGCGAAGGATCTTTCCGGCGTTGGAATTTTCGCGGCGGTTTGTGACGCTGTCCATGTTCACAGAGACGGTGAGCTATGGGCTCCACACATTTCTCGCGAGTATCGGCACCCAGTCCCTCGATCAGACGCCCTCCCTGCTGATCGGCTACTTTCGGAGAGCGGCGGATGTCGGGTATTACAATTTCCCCCTCCGCGCGATCCAATACGTGTCTCAAGCAATTACGAATGTGGGGGTCGTCGCGCTCCCTCATGCTGCATCGCTTGCGGCAGAGGGACGACTCGACAAGGTCGCGAGCCTGGGAATTTATGCCAACCGGTATTGTCTATCGCTATTCATGCCGTTGGCGGTATTTCTGACTGTCTACGGAACTGAACTTTTCGCGATATGGGTAACACCCGAGTTCGCCCGGAACGCTGTCTATTTGCTACCCCCGTTGATTGCGGGCTTCGGGCTTGGCCAAGCCGCGCAGTTCTGCACCGGATCGATTCTCTTCGGCCTGGGAGAACAGAAGATGTATGCCCGCGCCATTGTTGGAGAGGCAGCCGCAAGCATCGTGTTCATGGTGGTGGTGATCCCGCGCTATGGCGTCTATGGCGCGGCAGTGGTTGCCGCCGGTTTGATGGCAGTCACTCGAGGGTGCATCGGTCCATGGATCTTGTGCCGGCGCCTCGGTTTTTCTTTCCAGAGGTACATGCGGTCGATCCTGGCGCCGCCTCTGGCTGCCTCCGTCCCTGCATGGCTAGCGCTCTGGTGGCTCAAGCGCTGGGGCGTCTTGGGGAAGAACTGGAGTGAACTCATCCTGGCCGGCGGGGTCGTTTGCGCGCTGTACGGAGTGACTGCCCTCTACCTCTGTGTAAGCAGAGACCACAGGAAGCTGCTCTTTAGCTGGGCGGGACAGCGTCTGGGCCGGCGAGATGGTTCGCAGCGGCATTCGTGATCCGGCGGGCCGCAGGGAGCCTGCCCGACGAGGCGCCCGCTGATGCAGACCTAAGATAGTTCAGCCATCGTCCGAGCGCACTCAAACTCAGGAGCGCCTCAAGCGGCGCATCGTCGCCACTCCGAAACCGCTGAAGAATCGCCTCGACTTCGTGTTTCCGAAAAAGCGGAACTCCATCCAACAAGCAGAGTCCGTGCTCGAGGGCCTCAGAACCGAGCGGCGTTCGAAACAGTGGCGGGAGCGGTGGCCACGAGCCCTCGTCGAGATATACTGCGCCAGAAGCTGCCGAGCCATGTGACACCGGCCGCAACTTCCTCCAGGCGGTTCGCGCAAGAGGATACCACGCCTGATTGCGGAAAGTGGCTCGCCAATCCCGGCTCACCCTCCCCCAAGATCTGCCGGTGTTGGAGTCGGGCAGTCCCGCGACCGGATGGCCGGCTGCGACCAACGCCGCGCGAAAAGCGCGAGCTTCGTAATACGCAACAGGCGGGCTCAATCGCGCCCATGACCAAAGCGCCCGGTGAAAAATCGGCGAGTTGACATCGAGTTCCTCGATCCAACCCAGCAAAAGCGGATAGTGGCACTGGCGGCTGATGAAGCCGATCAGGCGATTTTGCAGCGTCAGATCCAAATCGCCGGCGACCGCGGGCTCCATGCTGTTCGCCAGTTCCTTCAGACGCTGTGCTGCGATTTGCCTCGCTTCCTTTGTGAGGGATTGGAGTACGAATTCGGACGTCGCACGGTGCGAGCGGCCCGACCGTTTCTCGGCGAAAATCACTGCAGAATTACCAAGAACGTCGTGGAGCGGCAGATACGGGCTCACGTACTTCTGGCGGGGGAAAGCGAAGTAGCCCTTTAGAACGGTATCGTACAGGAAGGCGTTGCAGACTTCGTGAATACCCTCTTTCCTCCATTCGACGCCCAATCCAAGGTGGTGCGGCGTGAGCGGATCCCACATGCAGGCGGTAAGCAAGAAACTGGACTCGAGCAGAGTGACGTAGTGCTCCGGCGGCCGCGGCCAGTGGAGGAACCTAGCTCCACAAGCGCCAGCGATGTCGCGCGCTATCCGGCACTCACGATTTTCACGAGTCGTCACGGTCATTGCTTTCCGGTCCGAGCCCGCTTGAGACAACGTGAGCCGCGAATCGAGACCACCGCTCAACAGGAGATAGGAATCCCGTTCGACCCAGGTTTCCGCGACCGCGCGGCGCAGAGCGGCGAGCAGAGTTCCAGGCGGGTCTTCGGCAATCCGATGGGACGATAACTCCGGGTCAAGCGGCATTTCGAAGCGACCGCGCACGACGCTGCCGTCCTGCCGGAACTGGATAACCTCACCGGGCTGAAACTGCTGGGCTTGTGCGATCGAGGTATCGGTTGTGTAAAGCGTCCCGAGTGTGAGCGCTTCGAGGATCGCGGGCCAGTTGGGCGACAACTCCTCAGTACGGTTCAGGGCGAGTGTGGACAATTTGTCAGAGACGTGACTCCCTCCACCCGTGGGGACGAAGAACACCGGCCGCGTGGCGAGAGGGTCGACGAACGCCGTAAGCTGGGCGGGAGGTCCGGCAAGGATCTCGAATCCGCGAAAACTGCCCCAGCAGCCATCCAACCACTGATTGAGCGGTTCGTTCTCCCTCGGGTAGCGATCAGGCTGTCCTTCAATCAGGAGGAATCGCCACTCCTCCCGATAGATCCTCACCTGCCGGCTGGCTGCGGGGTACGTCCAAGTTGCGCGCACCGTCCCGGCAGAGAATGAGTCCGCGGGGCCACACTCCCCAAGGTCCACGAGCTTCGGCGGTGGACCCGCGCGGCCATCTTCTAACGATCCGGATTCTATGAGAAAACCTGCCACGAGATGACGAGAGATTCCCTTGCGATTGTGGCACAGGGCAGCCGAATTATCCAAGAAACTCGCCATGTTATGATCGGCCAAGCGAGGGTGCACATGGCTGCTGGAGATCTTGAACTGAGGGTGACGGATGTACGTGGTTCGGACCTGCACGACACGATCCGTATCGAATTGTTCGACGCACAAGGCAACTGCGACTACCGAAATCGCGAGCAGGTCCGCCGGCAAATTACACTCACCGGTATCGAATGCGGTCCGCTGGCATTTTACCGCGTGGCTGTGACACCGACACGGTATCGGACACGGCAAACGTTTGTCGCGATCAAGGAGGGAAAGACGGCTACCGTGAATCTCTCGTTCCCTGTTGAGCCGCGGAAGGTCAAGGACATCCAGGCGCGTCCATTTCCTGATCTTGCGCCCAGCCTGCAGGCGGTTCTGGAGATCTCCGACATACCCGCGTACCGCGACGACAAGGGCAATCCGCTTCAGGGTGAACAACTTTACGAGGCCCTAAAACCACGCGACAGAGCATGCCTGTTGAACCTCTACGCGAAGGCCTCGAACACAGTGCTCGGCGACGGAAAATCCTGCTTCGACCACTTCGGCGGGCTGACCCTCCTTCACCAGGATCGGTTTTTCGCCCGGACACACGGAGCGCTCGAGGAGGAGGCAGCGGTATCACCTCTGTTTCGAGAGGAGTCCGGCGCGCTTCACGAACCGCCGGCGGGCTATACCCTTGGACACAGCTTCAAAACACGCGACGAGCACGGGAATCTCCAACTTACGTTCTTCCGCAGGGGCGACACGGGAGACGACTATCTCGTTGATGTTGATATCGACGAGGCAAACGGCATCGAGCACGTGTTCGAAGTGGTGCGGAACCAGGTGACGGGGCTCACCAACCCATACGACGTGCGCGAGATTCTCATCGCCTCGCAGGGGCTTGATCCCGGCTATTCGTTCGTATTCGGGTGACAGGCGTCAGCGCGTGGGATGTCGAGTATCCGGGGATCTTGCGCCTAACGCTTCAGCGGGTCCTCGACCCAGGGTGGTGTGGCGTTGATGAGGCGCCCAAGCTCCGGCTCGAGTTCGTCCATCTTCTGCTTCATGCGCCAGGCCACCTCCCGATAACTGAAGTGGCCCTTCACGCCGCTGCGGAGCCGGGAGATGTACTCGGCTTCGGCGAAGTCCATCTTAAACAGGAATCGCGAGCAGGCGCCGAACGGGATCAGGTAGTGCGAGCCCGGCTGCGGGAGTGAACGGCGAATCTCGAGGGCCTTCCGCAACGCCTCCTCGTAAGTTTCCCGGAGTCCTGCGTCCACAATCGTCTTCGGCGTCTCAAAACCGAGGTTGCCGCTATACGCCTGCCGGTACTGGTGACAGCGGCGGTGACGGTGGAGGTCACGGTAAGCTCCGATGTCCATGATGATGTCGAACGCGTATAGACCGCCTTGGAACTCGCGAAGAAGTTCGTCGCGACGAGTTCGGGAGCGCACCGCGAGGTCGATAACTTCGCGCCTGCGCTCCGCGCTCCAGGAACAAGACAGCTCATACAGCTCGCGGAACGGGCGGTCGGTCACGGGGTAAAGCAAGGTGGCGACGATGTCGGCAGACGTATCGGCGGGCTTCAGAAGATCCACCGGCTCCGGCTTGAGTCCGGCGGCGGGAGGCAAGTTCTGATCCACCCAGAGCTTCAGATCCGCGCGCGACTGCGCGAGGTAGCTGTCGGCATCCACAAAGCGAGCCAGCGTGGGAGCGACCGGCTCGTGCACGACGGCATCGTCCAGCGCGCAGGCAGGCACAGAAGCGCAGGATTCCGCGATTTCGGCGGCAAGACTGCGCAACTCCTCGTACTCGGATGCACCGAGCCGCCGGATCTGCTTCTCCAGCGTCCGGATGCTGGTTACCTGCCCGACATTGGTGGGCACGCCCAGAAACAACAGATGACGCGCGACGTCAAAGGCTCGGGCGGCGATGTTGCGCTCGTAAGCATCCGGCTTCATGCTTTCCGGGCGTGGGAGCTGACCGGCAAGATAGTCCCTGACGGCAGCGTGAATCCGGCTGTATGCACCCAGAAGCGTCTCCGCGGCCGTCCGGTAGACGGCGGCATCGGCGTCTTCCAGCTCTTTTGGCGTGATGAAACCGGCTGTCGAAAAATCCTGATAACGGGAGGACTTGGCCTGACCGTCCCAGAGCGGCTCGTCCTCGATTTCCGTGGCTGCGATCTCGGAGATTCCCTCGAAGCAGAGAACAACGTGGCCGAGGTCGGCTATGGAAGCATGGCCGTACTGGAAATAGAAGTGCTCCAGGAACTTCTGGGAGTCGTGTGTGCGCACCCACTCCAGGGACTGGCGGATCGAATCGGGCGACCGGCTGTAGCGCGCCAGAGCGTACGCACATTTCTCGGGCGGCATTGGGGCGACGGTCAGAACCCGCCTGGGTTGGAGCTCCCTCATATCGGGCTATGATAGCGGATTCCGGTTTGATGAAAGTCAGAATTCAGAAACTGCGGCCGGACGCGTTCCTGCCCGAGTACGCACACGGCCCTGATGAAGACGCGGGCATGGACCTGCGGGCCGTCGAAGAGCTTGTGCTGGAGCCCGGCGCGCCGCAGGCCGTGCCGACGGGACTGGCGATCGAACTGCCGGCCGGGTACGAGGCGCAGGTGCGTCCACGGAGCGGCCTCGCACTGAAGCACTCGATCACACTTCCGAACGCGCCGGCGACCATCGATCCCGGCTATCGGGGCGAGATCAAGGTGATCCTGCTAAACCTGGGGCGAGAGTCGTATCGCGTCCATGCCGGCGACCGGATCGCGCAGATGGTGATCGCGCGCTACGAGCGGATCGAGTGGGAAGAGGGGACGCTGAACAACTCCCGTCGAGGAACCGGCGGCTTCGGCTCATCGGGGCGGTAGTGGAGAGCGGTAGCAGGAGGAACACGGAACATGTGGCGTGGATTGGGGACCTCGCTTTGCCTTGTGGTTCTCGCATCTCGGCTCGCCCTGGCGGTTGAGAAGCCCGGTGTCGTTTACAGAGTCTTCCAGTTCCCGGCGAACCAGATCCCGCGCGTGGACGGCCGGACGGACGACTGGGACATGGTGCCGGCGGATTACGTGATCGGGTCCGATCAGCTCACCGATTCGAAGAGCAACCTGAAACACGATCCGAAAGACATCGATGTGAAGGTCCGCGTCGGATGGGTGAAGGGGTTGAACCGCCTCTACTTCCTGTACGAGGCCTATGACAACTATTGGGCGTTCGACCGGCCGGACGAGCACAACGACCTGTTCGAGGTAGTGGTGGACGGTGATCTCTCCGGGGGCCCATTGATCGCGGACCTTCACCCGCACAAGGAACTCGACCC
>JAEHDI010001022.1 GCA_016880505.1 Bryobacterales bacterium
TCCAGGTTGTCGACGTGCGTGGTGGCCGAGAATACGGTCATCTCCTTATCAACTTGGCTCGATACCGACGTCGCCATGGGATACATCGCGTCGACGATCTGCTTGTAGGACATCTCTCGCGTACCACCCTGCGAGAGCATCGACGCGGTGAGCGAAGCAACGCCCTCTTTGCCGGCCGGGTCCGCCGCCGCGCCGGTCAGAAAGACAACGCGAAATGTAACCAGCGGTGAATCGCTCCGTTGTGCCACAACGCGCATCTGCGCAGAAAGTCCGGTTACAGCCAGCATCAGCATGGGTATCAGCAGCGTCCTCATTGGGCTTTCCCTCCCGCGAGCGTCACCACCGTCCGCGAGTTCTCCGAGAAATACTTCCTCGCGATGTCCTGCACGTCTTCGGACGTGATCCGCGCGTACATTTCGTACAGCCTGTTAATCGTCTCCGGAGTTCTCCTAAGAGCGACGTAGCGGGCGAGGGTCCCCGCGATCGATTCGCTGTTGTCCATGGCAAGCGCGAAGCTGTACCGGAGGTGGCTCTTCACCGCCTCCAGGCGATCTTTCGGAACGGGCCGCTCCTTGAAACTATCCAACGTCGCCAGAATCTGATCTCGAACATAGTTGACGTCCCCGGCGTTCTTCACCCGGCTCCAGACGGAGAACAGGTATGGGTCAACGTGGTCCGAATTGTCCGGTTCAAGCACGTCCACTTTTTGCTCCTGGATGACCAGCTTCTGGTACAGTTCGGAGCTCTCCGCAAACGCGAGGAACGAGATCAGGTCCAGGGTTGCCTGATCCTTTTCAGTATCGGAGTACGCCGCTCCACGGAACGCCACCGTAAGCCACGGCAGCGTCGGAGTATTCCATTCGACACGATTGGACCGCGGACCATCTTGCGGAGGTTCTCTCGGCACAGCGGCCGTGTAGCTGCCGCGTTTCCACCCGCCCCAATATTGCTCAACCAACGGACGCACATTGTCCTTTTTCACGTCTCCCGCAACGATGATCGTCGTGTATTCGGGCCGGTAGTAGCGGTCGAAGAACTGGAGGCTGTACTGGTACATGTTGGGCATGTCCTGGATGTCTTTCAGGAAGCCCATGGTCGTGTGCTTGTACGTGTGCCGGTCGTAGGCGGTGTCGCGCAATACCTCCTCCAGTTTCGAGGTCGGCGCCGCGCTGTTCTTGTTGTACTCACCGAGCACGGCGAGGCTTTCCGTTTTGAACACGTCCTCGCTGTAGCTCAAGTTGCGAAAACGATCCGCCTCCATTTTGAGAATCACCTCGAAGTCCTCTTTCGAGAAGGTGGTGTGGTACGCGGTATGGTCGTCGGTGGTGTACGCGTTCGACGCCGCCCCGGCAGCTTTCAACACGGCCTCGTAGCGCTCGGGCGGGTACTCTTTGGTCCCGCGGAACATCACGTGCTCGAACAGGTGCGCGAAGCCGCTTTTGCCGGGCTCGACTTCGTTGCGCGAGCCCGTCTGCACGACGATGTACAGCGCCACGACGTTCGGGTAGTCGGTCGGTATGGTGATCAGCCGGAGGCCGTTCGGAAAGTCGTGCTGATCGTAATCAAAGGGAAATGCTTTCTTTGGGGATCCGGCCGCCGCGGCGACAAGGACGCCAAGCAACAGGAGGAAGATGACACGCAGCATACACTTCCATCTTACTTAGTCCCTGTACCCCGGCGGCGCCAGGAACGGACCGCGGGCTTCCTCCAGCCGGACGGCGACCTCAAGAATCAGTTCTTCTTCCCACGGGCGCCCGACAATCTGAATGCCCACGGGAAGAGACCCGTTGTGGGTCATGCCGAACGGGATCACCACCGCCGGGAATCCGAGAAGGTTCCACGGCGTCGCCGGCGCCATCGCATCGAGGAGCCCGATCGGCCCCTCGGGCGTTTCGTACCTCCGCTCCCGGTGCCGGAACGCGGTCACGCCGCAAGCCGGAAGCAAGAGAACCGGAGTTTCTTCCATCTGGCGCAGCAGCGCGGCTCGCATGCGGTCGCGCGCGGCAAGATTCTCGAGGATTTCCATCGCCCCGGGCGGAGGCTCCTGCTCCGCCATCGTGACCAACTCCATGCCCGTCCAATGAGCCTCATCTTCCCGCTCCCGCACTACCTGACGAATCAGCATGGCGTTCAGCCGTCCGAAAAAGAACCACCACAGCTCCTGCGCCCGATCGAAGCCGGACGGCTCGAAGGAGGCCGCTGGTATTCCGAGTTCCCCGAGGGTCTCCGTCGCGCGCCAGACTGTCTGTCTCACATCCGCTTGCACGGGATCTGCGCCGAACTGTTCCAGCACTCCGGCGCGGAGTCCCTTGAGTTCCGGAGTGCGAATCGGAACCGGCGCGGAAAACGGGTCCTGCGCCTCGTGTCCGGAGAGCACTGCGAACAGCAGTCGGAGGTCCTGCGCTGTCCGAGCCATGGGCCCGGCGACGCCGAGCAGACCACCCGGATGGCAGATGTCGGGGAAATGACCAGTTGCAGGGACGCGCCCCGGCGTTGGCTTCAGCGCACAGATCCCGCAAAAATGCGCGGGTATCCGCACCGAACCGCCGCCATCGCTCCCGACCCCTCCGGCGGAACAGAATGCCGCGATGGCCGCCGCTTCCCCGCCGCTTGAACCGCCCGGGGTGCGCTCCAAATCCCAGGGGTTATTCGTGCGGCCGGTGAGATGGTTGTCCGTTTCATAACTCATCAGAAATTCCGGGGTGTTCGTCTTGCCGAGAACGATTGCACCGGCTTTGCTGAGGCGCGACGCCGCGGTGGAATCGCTAGCTGCCTTGTGTCCGAGGCGGAACCGGCTGCCGCAGAGCGTCGGCAGTCCGGCCAGGTCGAAGCTGTCTTTGACAGTGACCGGAACTCCGTGCAGCGGGCCGAGATTCTTCTGTCCTAGGGCCTGTTCGGCGGCGCAGGCCGCCTCTCGCGCCTCCTCCGCCCGTAGAATCGCAAACGCATTCAGTGCGGGGTTGTGCTTTTCGATTTGTGCAAGGTGTGCTTGAACGAGTTCGCTGGGGGAGACCTTCCCTGCCCTGACTTCCGCGGCCATCTGCACCAGCGTCATCCGATGCGGCATTTAGAGATTTTCACGCAAACGGAAGGGGACCGCAAAGCGGAAACCACTTCTTCGTGGGCGGTTCTGATCCGACAGTCGAAATTCAACCTTGTGGGCGGGAGCCGATTTCTCGGGATAGTGCTTCCGCCACTTCTGCCGCGCGATCGGATTTCAGGTCGCTCTCCATTCGCCGAAGTGCAATTCCGACAACGTCCCGGTGGTGCAGGTCCGCACCGAGACTCTCAGTGAGGTCCAGCCAAAGGCGGTGCGCCACTTCTATGTCCTCCGGCCAGAGCCTGGGCAGATGCGGTCCCAGATCGTAGAACTGGGATCTTCCATCCAAGGAGACGATCTCATAGCTGACAGGTGACTTGGGTTCAGGCAACCGTTCCCACGCGAGACCAATCAGTCTGGCTTGCTCGTCAAGGCCCATTCTCGCCGATGGCCCAGCGACGATTCGCGCCGCCTGGAGTGTCTCGGCAACCTGGACCAGGGCCAGGTTGGGGTCAGTCGCGGGAGCAGCCAGAAGTCTGACGGGTTTCCCCGCGTGCTCCGCCAAACTCACGACCTTGCTGAAGAGGCGCGTCTCATCGTCTGCGAAAATCTGGCCGGGCGACAGCGCATGCTCGCCGGAGCCCGCAGGACTGATCACTCGAACCGACAGCACCACGATATCGATCTTGCGAGTGTCGGTCTTGTCGAGCACTTTCTTCAAATGATCCAGATGGCCGGGGTTCCGCACGGCAACGACGACGTTACCCGGTCTTGCGCCGACGGCGATAGCAGACAGATCCTCCGACGCCTCCACGCGAAACTTTTCGAGTTGTGTGGCGTGCCGTCGCTCCGTTCCGCGGTAGTACCTTTCGGAAAGTTCGAATGCCACGAAGAAGGCGGCAGTGAAGGCCAGTCCCGATAGAGTGGCCGTTTTCTTCGTCAACACGTTCACCACCGCGAGTGACACCAATGCCAGGGTAATCAGCCCGAGCCCGACCGGTATCTCCGTGGTTCCAACCCGGAAATTCAGCGGCACCTTCCACTCCCGGCCCTCCGGGCGTTTGTAACGGAGCACAAGGACGGAAAGCGCCTTCATGGAGAAACTCCACATCACACCGAATGCGTAGGCCTCCCCCAGAATGTAGACATCGCCCCGGCTGATCAGGATGGTAATGATCTGAAGGATTACAACCAGATTGATGAGCCGGTGCGTGGTCCCGAATCTTCGGTGCGGGTGGCGAAACCAGTCGGGAAGGACCCCATCTTCGGACACCCGGTTGAGAACACCGTTCGATCCGATGATCGACGTATTTACGGCTCCGGAGAGCACAAGTATGCCCGCTAACACGACGAACCCGTGAAACAACAGCCGCAGCGGCGCCGGTCCGACGAGAAACACGGACAACCCGCCGATCAGGTTGTCCAGGTACTTACCCCTCTCCCCATCCGGGATGATCATGACCGCGAAGAACGAGACCAGCGACGTGAAGAGCAGGCTGTACAGGAAGATCACGAAGCCGGCTCGCTCCAGGTTCTTCAGCTTCGGATGAGCGATCTCGCGATACACTTGCGCCAGGCTCTCTTCCCCGCTCATGGCGAGCAACGAGTGGCCGAGGCCGATCAGAATCGCGATCATCGGGATGGCGGGAAGAACCGTGCCTTTCAACCATCCCAGCGCGTCATCACTGAAATGAAGATTGGAGACGACGGGCGCCGGGACCGGCTGGTAACCCTTCTTCGCAATTGTGATCAGGCACCATGCGATCAGGATGACCACCATGACCGTCGTGACTTGCATGATGCGCAGAGCCTTCTGGCTGGACTCCGGGATCCCAATGATGTTTTTTCGCCAGAAGTACAGCGTCACCGCGATCGCAAATCCCGCGGCGAAGTGCGGCGGATGAAGTTGAACGTTCGCCAGGTGAAACGACTCCGCTGTTTCATTGATCAAGCCCCCCAGATAGAGACCCGCGCTGACGGCGCTGATCGGCCCGGTCAGCACGTAGTCGAACATCAGGGCAGACACAGAAAACTTCGCCAGGGTGCCGCCCATGGCTTCCTGGACGACCCGGTAGACGCCCCCGCGGACAAACATACTGCAGCTTTCGATGTAGATCGCTCGTACCGCGTAAGAGAAGAGCATAATGGCGAGAATGAACCACGGCGCCGCCTTGCCAATCGCGATCTCGGCGATCCCGCCCACGTAGTAAGCCGTCGATGCCAAGTCGTTCAGGACGATTGCAGCCGCACGCCAGAACGAAATGAAGGACAGCATGACACTAGTCGCGACGACGACCTTGGTCGTCGCAGAGGCATTCTGAATTGTCACGGGAAATTCCTTCCTCACCCTTTTTCGTCGAGGGTGACTTTCAAATTCGCCTGCGAGGTTAGCTGCCGGGCTAGGGCTCGAAAGTACCCCGTCCGCGAGTTCGGACTGCGCCCCAAAAACCTGGGTCCCCCGCCTCAATGGCTTGAGTTCGGCACTCGAATCTCCGAAGCCTCCTATGCATCTGGTCTGACCCCTTCCCGTCTGGTCGGGGTCCTTGTAAAGCGCGCGCGAAGATCACTCGCACGTACGCCTCACACGATTTCAGGCTAGAGGCAGATTCGTAAAGAAGGCATAAAGAGGAACAGAAATCAGCGCTGGCCGCGCAACTGGAAGCGGTAGCCTACCCAAGGCTCTGTGAGAAGGTATTTCGGATTGGCGGGATCAGGTTCAATCTTCTTTCTCAACTGATTGACGAATACCCTGAGATACTCCACCTCACCGCCGTACTCCAGCCCCCAGACGGCGTGGAGCAGATCGCGGTGAGTGATCGTCCGGTTGGCATGTGTCACGAGGTGCCACAGCAGGTCGAACTCCTTCGGCGTCAGGCGTGTGTGCCGTTCGCCGATCACGACCTGACGTCCCTGAAAATCGATCGTGACCTCGCCAATGATCATCGGCTGGGCACCGGCCGGCGCGATCGAGGCTGACCTGCGGAGCGCCGCGCGAATCCTGGCGAGAAGCTCAGGCGTACCGAACGGCTTGGTGACGTAGTCGTCGGCGCCTGCATCCAGCGCTTCCACCTTGTCTTTCTCGGCGCTACGCACCGTGAGCATGATGATGCCCACATCGAATCCCGCACGGATGGCTCGGCATGCGGCAAGCCCACCCATCCCCGGCATGTTGACATCCAGCAGAACAAGATCCTGGGGCGATTGGCCGAGTTTCTCCAGTGCCTCCTCACCGCTCCTGGCATCGGAGACGGTGTAGCCCCGAGCGGTCAGTGTGGCACGCATGACGCGCCTGATTTGCGGTTCGTCGTCTACCACTAGAATGCGAGCGCTCATGGTTCTGCTTCCGCACGGGCCACCGGCAAAGAGAAATGGAACTCGCTCCCCCGCCCCAACTGGCTTTCCACGCCGATCTCCCCGTTGTGAGCCCGGATGATTTCCCTCGCTATTGCCAGACCCATGCCGGTACCCGAGATCGGCCCACGGCCGGCATGCCCGCGATAGAATCTCTCGAATATCCGTTCGCGGTCCGGCCCGGAGATTCCAGGACCCCGGTCAGCGACGCTCAGCACAATCGACTCGCCGTGCTGCACCGCCCGGATCGAAATCGGCGAGGCGGGCGGTGAGTACTTTGCGGCGTTGTCCACGAGTTGCCGGATGACGATGCGCAGCAGTTCCGCGTCGGCCTCGACCGGCGGGAGAGATTCGCTCACCTGCACCTCGACGGTTCTCGACTCCAGGCAACCGGAGAACAGGGCAAGCACCTGCCGGACGAGCGCGGCCATCGAGTGCGGAGCCTTTCGCAGCTCAATCTGTCCCGCCTCGATCCGGGCCACCTGAATGGCTTCCGTGACCATCGACGTCACACGATCGGTCTCCTCATCGATCACCTGCAGAAGTTCCGTTTGCGTGGGCACAGACGAATTGCAGCCCAGGACCGCGGTAACCGCCGCCTTGATGGAGGTCAGCGGAGTCTTGAGCTCGTGGGCGAGAGCATCCAGCATGGTGGATTTCAGTTCCTCGCTCAGCCGGGCGGCTTCGGCGCGACTCGCCGCCTCCTGGCCCCTGGCGCGGTCCAGGGCGATCGCCGCAAGTTGCGTGATCGCGTGCCGGGCGGATCCCGACATGCTCTCCGTTGGCAGTGCCAGGCTGCCGATCACCACGCTGCCAAGGTTAACGGGAGACACCGTCACCCCGCACTCATTAATCACAGTTGAGATTGCCCCAGCCGCCGACTCTCTCAGCGGACCTTCCATGGAGGCCATATCCATAGATTCCGGTCCATAGACCGCATCGTCGTCACGGTCATAGAACACCACACGGTCCAGCGCGAACACCTCGGCGATACGGGATGCGATCTGCCGCGCGAACGGAGATTCCGTATCCA
>JAEHDI010001023.1 GCA_016880505.1 Bryobacterales bacterium
CCGGTGAACTCCTGGAGATGCTGCGCATGCAGAAGGCGATCCGCGACCAGAAATGGCCGACCTGCCCCTTCGTGTTCTTCCGTCCCGGCGGCAAGCCCGTCAGGGACTTCCGCGGTGCGTGGGCGAAAGCCTGCGCGGCGGCCGGACTCGTCACCGAGGACAGCAAGCCAACGAAGTTGTTTCACGATCTCCGCAGAACCGGTGTCCGCAACCTCGTCCGGGCTGGCGTTCCCGAGACCGTCGCCATGAAAATCTCGGGCCACAAAACCAGGAGCGTGTTCGACAGGTACGACATCACCAGCGAACGTGACCTCCACGATGCAGCGCGGCGGCTGGACGACTACATCCACACCCGTCAATCGGAACGCGATGGTGACAATTTGGTGACAGTGCCCACGGACGCGAAGGACGAACGTGACCGTAAGTTATTGCAATAATGGTGCTGGAGGAGGGGGTCGAACCCTCATGACCAGTGAAGGTCGCGGGATTTTGAGTCCCGTGCGTCTGCCAGTTCCGCCACTCCAGCGATCGGCATGTGGGGCGGGCGCGCCGCCTCTTCGAGTATATCAGCCTCAGGCGAGCTGGGACGCCAGTTCGCGCGCGCGCTCGAACAGCATGCCGGTCTCGCTGCTACACCCCAGGAAGCGCATGCCGCGCTCCTTCCAGAACTGCGCCAGTTTCAGCGTACGAGTCTGCGTGCCCGGCGCCACGCCGTGTTCGATACAGGCGTCCCGCACCTTCTCCATCGCCTCCACCATCGTCGGATGCTGGAATTCGCCCGGAACGCCGAGCGAGATCGAAAGGTCCGCCGGCCCCACCATCACGGCATCGAGGCCCGGCACCGACAGCAGCTCGCCGCAGGCCTCCACCGCGCGCCGCGTCTCGATCTGGAGCACCACCATCGTGTTCCCGTTGACGTGCCCGATCACCTCGGGGAAGCTCGCGCTCTCGTAATCCGTCTGCATCGCCGTGAGCCCGTAGCCTCGTATGCCGGCAGGCGGAAACTTCGTCCAGCTCACGGCGCGCTCCAATAAAGCCGGCTCCTCCACGCGCGGGAAGATGACGCCCTGCGCCCCACAGTCGAGCGCGCGCGTGATCAGCGAATACTGGAGCTCGGCGACGCGGGCGAGCGGGCACAGACCCGCGAGGTTCGCCACGCGACAGACGTCCTGCACCGTCTCGACGCCGAACCCGCCGTGCTCGGTGTCGATGAAAGCCCAGTGAAAACCGGCGGCCGCCAGCAGCCTGGAGATCTCCGGGCAGCGAAACTGTCCAAAGCTTGTCCCAAGCTGAATTCGGCCTTCCTTGAGTGCCTGCTTGACGCGATTTTTTGTCATGTGAGCAGTTCAGACAACCAGGACTTGATGGTCCGGGCAGTCAAGCTGCACATTGTCATAAATCGCGTCAAGGAGTTCAAGCCCATGCTTGGCCAGAAACGGGAGGATCGAGTAGAGCCGTTCCTGGAGGTGCCTCTCGGGATAAATAAGGCCGTACACGTAGGCGGCTTCCTCGGCGGCCCGCTCGTCGCGGCGCAGCGATTCGCGGGCCACTTTGTGCTCCAGTTTGGTGAACTGGTGAACGATCTTCCGGCGGCTCGTGTCGAGCGCGGCCGCCAACGTCGGATCGAAGCGCACGAGCTCCACCCGCAGTCGCTCGATGTGTTTCTCGGTCGCCGCCGACGCCTCCCAGAGACAGCGGCTTAGTCCCGGAGGCACGAGCCGGGACGCGATCCGCTCCCTCAGCGCCCCCTCGCCGCGGTAGAAGTCTCCAAACGCCAGACCGTAACGCGAGATGAGCCGGTCGCTGCGCGAATCGAGGAGTGTGAAGCCCGCGCGGGGCACAACCACCGGCATCCGCCCCAGAAGCGAGCGATAGAGCACCTGCGACTGCGCAAGATAGGCCAACTCAGCCGGCCCCACAACCGTGGCCGCCACCGGCAACAGGTAATCCTGAACGACGGGCCGCAACAGCGCGTTCGGGGAGAGGCTCTCTGCGCGGCCGGCGAGTTCGTCCGCCGAGAAGCGGAGTGTCCCAGCGGTGTTGTAGCCGTCTTCGGTCCGCCGCAACGGCAGACGCCGGCCACCCTCCAGGAGAAACAGGAGCGAACTTTGCGGCTCCACGTGGACCTGAGCGTGATACCCCGCGGCCGCCAGCGCGCTGTTCCGCTCCAGCACCACCGGCACGAGGTCGCCTGCGGCCTCGAAAGACCGGCGCAGGACCGGCGCCGCCAGCTCACGCAACGCCGGTTGCATCGGGTCGAGGTACACAAGCCCGAACTTCTCGAGCAGCCGGCGAAGCAGCTCATGGAACGCCGCGCCGAAACTCCGGCCCTCCGTGTAGGTCTGCTCGACCAATGCGGCGACGTCGTCTCCGAACGCAAACCCCGAGAGCGTCCGCCGGAGCTCGCCGGTCAACTCGCCGGAGAACGGCGCCTCTCCGACTGGTCCGTCCGTGCGGGCGGGCGCTCGCGCTTCCAGCCGCACCGGGCGGTGCGCCGCGTCGAAGATCCAGCAGTGATCCACCTCGGCGAAATCGTGGTCCTCAGTCGCCAGCCAGAAAACCGGAACGGCCGGCATTCCCTGCTCCGTGAGCCGGGCAGCGAGCTTCACCGCGGTCAGCGCCTTGTAGATCGTGTACGCGGGACTCAACATCATCGCCCGCACGTTCTTCCGCAACAAACACTGAGCGAGACAC
This sequence comes from Bryobacterales bacterium, assembly GCA_016880505.1. GTDB lineage: Bacteria > Acidobacteriota > Terriglobia > Bryobacterales > Bryobacteraceae > JAEHDI01. The sequence continues at coordinate 2,695 of JAEHDI010001023.1, forward strand.
TTGTGGACGTCAAAGTCGAACTGCCGGCGACCGAAAGAGCCAAGATTTCCGTGCGCAAGCTGGATTTCTTCTATGGGCACTTCCATGCGCTGAAGAACATCAACCTGGACATCCCGCAGCAGA
>JAEHDI010001024.1 GCA_016880505.1 Bryobacterales bacterium
GCCAGGTAGCTTGGACCGAACCGCTTGATGTTGTCCAGTTGCTTGTCGTACTCGTCGAAGTGCCGCTCTTCGTCCTGAACAAGCTGCTCGAAAATCTGTTTCGAGACAGAATCGGCGTTCGCCGAGCAGGCGATCGCGGCTGCATTGTAGTCGCGAGCGCTAGTCTCCTCCATCAACGCCGCTTTCGCCAGCATCTGCTCGGGATCGACGATCCGGTCGACACCGCCAGCCGGCTTCATGTCGGCGTCGCCCTTCAGAAACAGAATCCGCTCGGCGAGGCGCTCCACATGTCCCATTTCCTCAATTGCGATGCGCTTGAACAGGAGTGAGAGTGGGCGGAAGCCCTGGTCGTCGAGATGAAAGTGAAAGTACATGTACTGGTGGACTGCTTGTAGTTCGTCGGCAACAGCGTGGTTCAGGAGTTCGATGCTTTTGGTCTTGTCCATAGGATTGCCTCGCCTTCCTCAACTATCATAGGCCGGCGGAGCAGATGAAGCGTCGGCCCGTGCTTCCGGCGCCACCATCATCGAGGCGGGATTCGGTGCAATCCGTGCGGGTACCACGAACGGTACGAGTGATACCCTCCGGGCAAATTCCTGACGTGAAAACCGAGTTGCGCAAGCAGGCGGCAGGCGTAGTATGCTCGCTGCCCGACCCCGCAGCTCACCCAGATTTCGCGGTCCCGCGGCAATTCGCGGGCGCGGTCCCGGAGCTGGCCGAGCGGGATATTCACGGCACCTTCGATGGAGCCACCCGCGAATTCGGTGGCGTCCCGCACGTCGAGCAGCAAGGCGTCGGCGCCGGGCACATCTCCCCAGTGGGCAAGTTCCACGTCGCCCCGGACGACGTTCGCCGCGACCATTCCCGCGACGTTCACGGGGTCCTTCGCGGCGCCGTACTGGGGCGCGTAACAGAGCTCGGCCTCTTCGAGATCGAAGACCGTCTGACGAGCCTGGATGGCCATCGAGATCGCGTCGATGCGCCGCTCTACTCCCTCATCGCCGACGGCCTGGGCTCCGAGAATTTCGCCGCCGCGCTTGCGAAAGATCAACTTCAGATGAATCGGCTTGGCGCCTGGATAGTAACCTGCGTGGTGCCCGGGATGCACGTAGATCGCTTCATGACCGGTGATGCCCGCGCGGCGCAGGGACTTCTCGGTGGCCCCGGTTAGGGCGACGGTCAAGCCGAAGAATCCGCACACGGCGGTGCCCTGTACTCCGCGGAACCGCGTATTGCGCCCGCAGATGACGTCCGCCGCGACGCGGCCCTGCCGGTTGGCCGGCCCGGCCAGCGGAATCATCTCCCACTCGCCAGTCACCGCGTTGCGTACCTCGACCGCGTCCCCGACTGCCCAGATGGAAGGATCGCTCGTCCTCATCCACTTGTCGACCCGGATACCGCCGCAATCGCCGATCTTCAGCCCCGCCTGCCGCGCCAGACTCGTCTCGGGCCGCACGCCGATCGAAAGAATGACGAGGTCCGCCGGAAACGCAGATCCGCCGGCCGTTCGGACAATGAGGCTGCCGTCTTCCGAAGCGCTGAAACCCGCAACGCCATCGCCGAGGTGGACATGAGCCGTGTGCGTGGCCACGCGTCGGCGGACGAAATCGGCCATCTCGGGGTCGAGCGGGGGCATCAACTGGTCCGTCATCTCCACGACCGTGACCTCGAGGCCACGGTGTACGAGGTTCTCGGCCATTTCCAGGCCGATGAATCCACCCCCCACAACCACTGCGCGGCGGGCGTTCCTCTGCTCGATCCACTCCCGGATGCGGCGGCTGTCGGGCACGTTACGCAACGTGAATATGCCCGGAAGCGCGATCCCCTCGAGAGGCGGCCGGATGGGCGTCGCGCCGGGTGAAAGTACGAGGGCGTCGTACGGCTCTTGATACGTTCGCCCGGACGGAAGCTCGCGAACCTCGATCTCGCGCGCGACCCGGTCGATCGCGACTACCTCGTTCTGGGTACGTACCTCGATGTTGAAGCGTTGGCGGAACAGTTCGGGCGTCGCGACCAACAGTTTCGTCTCGTCACGGATGACGTCACCCACATAGTACGGAAGGCCGCAGTTGGCGAAGGACACGTATGGCCCGCGATCGAGCACGACAATTTCAGCGGTTTCGTCCAGTCGGCGAAGGCGCGCGGCGCAGGATGCCCCGCCCGCCACACCACCCACAATTAAGACCCGTTTTGCAGCCAGCATGTCAGTTCCAGCTCCGCTGATGCTCAATTTGCGGCAGTCAGATCTTGCGTTATGAAACTCCGATATTCGCACGAACCAGGTCCGCCCGTGATGGCCGCCAGTCCACGTATCGGGCGGGTACCCATTGAAAGTGCGCAACTGTACGGCAAGAAGAATCATCAGGGGGAAAAAATTAAAGTACATTAATCAACGTGCGAGATTGTTTCGGTGGGTATCGAACTCGATATATAATGGCGCGGGACAAGGTTTGTCGAGCCGCAAACGCGGATTGCAAAGGGGGATATGTGTATTACTTAAGGCGTAGGACTATTTTCTCGATAGCGTGCCTGGCTGCTTTGCTGGCGCTGCTATCAAGCGCAGTGTTTGGGCAGGAGTATCGCGGCAGGATCCAGGGCACTGTGATGGACACCACTACCGCCGCCATTCCCGGCGCCAAGGTAACCCTGCTGAACAACAGAACCGGTGTGGAAGTCGTCCGGCAAAGCAACGAGATGGGCCGCTTCCTGTTCGACCTGGTGGAACCGGGGAGCTATAACCTCACCGTCGAAAACGCCGGTTTCAGCAAATTCGTGCTGGAGAACATCAACGTGCCATCCCGCGCCGACCTGACGCTGGATGCCACGTTAAAACCTGGAGAGGTAAGGGAGACAATCTCGGTCGTCGCGGAGGCGGCAACACTGCAACTGAACACCGCAAAACTCGAGACGACGGTCGACCAGAAACTGACCCAGAGCCTTCCGCAGTTGTATCGCAATCCCTTCCTATTGGCGCAGTTGGACCCGTCGGTCGAGAGTACGTCCTGGGGAGAGGACAACCCTTACGACACTTGGGCATCCAACAACCTAAGGATCGGAGGCAGTGGACAGTTCACCAATGATCTGCAAGTGGACGGCAGTCCCTCCGGGATCAGCGTGAAGACGGGCTACGTTCCGTCTCCGGACATGGTCCAGGAAGTCAACATCCTTCAGAATGCAGTGGATGCCGAGTACGGACACAGCTCCGGCTCCGCAATCAGCGTGGTGATGAAGGCGGGTACCAACGAGTATCATGGAAGCGCGTTTTTCCAGGGCGCACGTCCATACTGGAATGCGCTTGAAAACCGCGTGTACCGGAGCGAGAACCAGACCCGCAACAACATGTACGGCGCCACTCTCGGCGGGCCCATCATCAAGAACAAGCTGTTCAACTTTGCGGGCTATGAAGGATGGAACAAAACTGAACCCGCCATGCTGTATAACACGGTTCCCACCGATCTGGAGCGGACCGGGAATTTTTCGCAGACGCTGACGGATGAAGGCGGTTTGCGGCCGATTTACGATCCCTGGAGCACGCAGACGGCGTCCGACGGCACGATTACCCGCACGCCCTTCACTGACAACACGATTCCGTCCACCCGGATTGCTCCGGTTGCTTCGAAGTACACGGCTGCGCTCTGGAAAGCGAACGGAACGGGGATTGACGCCTTCAACACCAACAACTTCGTGGTGTCGACTCCGATCAAGTACCCGTACAAGAACTTCTCCGACCGGGCGGACTATATCGTCAACGACAAACTGCGGGTTTACGGCAGGGTCAGTGTGACGCGCACGCCGGTTCAGGTGACCGGTAATCCCACCGGTTCGCCGATGTTCATGTCGGACCGGGGCGCGGATTACAACATGACCTCGTACGCCGGCGATGCCACGTACGCGTTGAACCCCACCACGGTCCTCAACTTCCATGGCGGCTATCACAATTTCAGGGACACTTCCCATTTCGCGACGGAGTTTGCCGACGAATGGTCCTGGGAAGGGGTCTTTCCGAATAGTGACTTCTACAAAGTCGTGTTCGCGGATCCGGGCGTCCCGAAACTGATCCCGCGCATGAGCATCTGCAATCAGTACAACGCGCCATGCACCCACATGGGGCCAGGGGGCGGCTTATGGCACGAAACCCCTCACGCGTGGGAATTTAGCGGAAAGCTCGCCCAGCAGCGCGGCTCGCACTACCTCAAGACGGGTGTGGACGTTCGGCGCAACACGACCGACAGTCTGATTCTGAATGTCAATCCGGGCTTCGGCTTTGACGGGAATCCCACTTCGGAAACCTACAACAACCCGAACCTCCTGTTGTCCGGCGACCCCTATGCGACGTTCCTTTTGGGAGCCATTGTTCCGACCGACCTAGCCTCTTGGGGTGGCAATGGGAACTGGTGGGACAGCGGCGCCACCGGCTTTCCGGTCAATATCAAGCCGAAGGTGGAACGGCGCTTCTATGGCATGTACCTCAACGACGACTGGAAAGTGACGCGGGATCTGACCTTGAACCTTGGCTTGCGGTATGAGTGGGAATCACCGTTCCACGATACGCAGAACCGGGAGACACGGGCCCTGGATCTGGATACGGCGATACCGGAGTTGCAGGGCGTCACGATGCCAGACGATGTGAAGCAGTTCTACAACGGGACCTGGAAAATGAACGGGGCCTTCCGGTTTGCCGACGATGAGAATCCCGGAGCTTGGGACGGCGGCTGGGGGACGCTTTCACCGCGCATCGGAGCCGCATACCGGTTGAATGACAAAACTGTCCTGCGGGGGGCTTACGGACGTTATGTAACCCCGTGGACCACCAATCAGGCCCACGACCAACTTAGCGGTTTTCCCCTGTATGGTTTCAGCAACTACACCGGCGCTCCCGATGCCATCCAGGGCGTACCGCAGATGCAGTTGAACGACCCGTTCCCTGCTTCCAACCCCATTGCTCCCTCGTACGACAAGAGTCTCGGCATCTACACCATGTTGGGGAATTCCCTGTTCTATTTCAACCCCGACCGGAGGCGTAGCAACAGCGACCGAATCAACGTCTCCGTACAACGTCAACTGCCGGGTTCGATGGTGGTGGATGTCACCTACTTTCTGAACCGGACCAGTCAGGTGTTCCAGACAGACTACAACATCAACCAGGTGGATCCACAGATTGGCTACACCTACAAGGAACAGACGCTTGCGGTGATGGATAACCCCTTCTTTGGCATTTTGCCGGTCGAGAAGTTTCCTGGACAGCTCCGCTATCAGCCGCAAGTGGGCGTGACCAGCATGGCGAAGCCTTATCCACAATACGGCGATATTACTGTCGTGGATGGGCTCAAAGCCGGTTCCATGAGGTATCAGGCGTTACAGATCAAACTACAGAAGAATTACAGCCAAGGGCTGTCGATGTTGCTGGGCTACAGCTACCATGTCGAGAAGGATGAGGAGTTCTACGACGACATCGCCAATTATCAGCGCAAGTTCAGCTGGCAGAACCCGAGCCTGTACCGCCAGCGGTTCACCTTGGCAGGCACATGGGACGTGCCGCTGGGGAAAGGACGGGCCTTCATGAACGCTGCGCCACGGGTGGTGGACGCCATCCTGGGCGGATGGAAATTGAGCCCAGTGCTGTTCTGGCGTTCCGGCAACTTGCTGAGATTCGGCGGGATGCTGTGGGACGGCTCCGACCCCAAAGTGGATAACCCAACTGCTCAGCAGTGGTTCAAGACCTCAGGGTTCGAGAGGCTGCCGGACTTCACACCACGCACCAATCCATGGGACTTCCCTGGTCTTTACGGGCCGGGAGTTCTCAAATTGGATGGTTCCCTTTCGAAGGACTTCAATATCACGGAGAGAGTCAAGGCACAGTTGAAAGCGGACGCCTTCAATCTACTCAACAACATGAGTTGGGGTGACCCGTCCACCGAGTTCGACGACAGCCATTTTGGCCAAAGCACCAACCAGGCGGGTTTGACCTTCGGACGGCGCGTCCAACTGGGGGCTCGCATCGAGTTCTAAAGCCCTTTTGTTGAATCTGAGTCTCGAAGCCCCCTCTCGCCCCTACCGGCGCAGAGGGGGCTTTTTTGTGGTTTGCGGTCCCTTCGTTAATCCGGATAATATTGAGTCCGAATGCTCAAGAAAGCCGGCCGGGCGGTCCTGCTGGTGGTGACGGTTGCCTTTTCCGTGGACGCTCAGCCCCAAGATCTGCGCGAGGCGGCGCGATTGGATGCCGAAGGAAAGTGCGAAGAGGCGGAGCGCTACTATCAGGCAGCCTTGGCGAAGGGTTCCCCTTCCCCCGCACTCCTGAACAACCTCGGCAACCATTATCTGGTCTGTGGCCAGCCGGCCAAGGCTCGCGTTTATTTCGAGAAGCTGATCAAGATCAACCCGGCCCACGCCAACGCGAACCTGCAGTTGGCCCGTCTTGCGACAGAACAGAAACAGGGGAAGCAGGCGCTGGAATACCTGGCAAGGATCAAGGAAACCGATCCGATGGTCTCGCTGCTGCGGGCCGAGGCATTGCACTGGGCCGGACAGACTTCTACCTCCCGAACGATGCTCGACGCCGTTGAAAAGCAGGCTGGGGGCGACCCGCGACTGCTTTATGTGCTCGGCCTGACC
>JAEHDI010001025.1 GCA_016880505.1 Bryobacterales bacterium
AGCCCAAAAGTCCCTGGTCCTGCACCCCACCCATCGTCGAGATTGGCTTCGTTTCGTCGGAGACGGGCACCGTTGCGGCGGGCTTCCCCGGCTCAAACAGGGTATAGCCTGCCGGCATGGTCGCTTTCGGCGCGGGGGCGGCCGGGTCAATCGTAAACGTCGCGGAAGCCGTCTTTCGGACCGGAATGAGACACTGTTTTGCATCACAGGCCTGATAACGCACTTGGGCCGTTAATTCGACCGAACCTGTCGGAGCTTCTTTGCCGACCTGAACTTCGATGAGAAAAACAGTTTCATCATCATAGAGTTCCGTGTCGAGCTTAAAGTTTGGGTCGAACTTGACAGTGGGCTTCGGCTGGTGAATCCGGTAAGCGGCTACGGCGGGGTTGTCGACGATACGAATGGTAGTCGGGTTTGGTCCCTTCGGGGTCGAAAGCGAGTAGAGGTGCCAGCCGGAGTCGATTTTGGCCGTGAGCCGCGCGACTACCGACGCACCCGGAGGCGCCTTTGCCGCCTCGACCGACATCGACCATTTGACCGGATCGAGCCGCTGGGCCTGCATCACCCACGGCAGCGCAAACCCGGCGAGAATCGCGCACGCGGTTTTCGGGACCATCGTTCTTTAGACGGCTTTCACAGCCGCGGCGACTGAAGGGGACTTGAGCAGCTCGCTTTCGATGCGGCTGTTGAGGTTGCCGCCGGCGAATTCCGCCGCAACCCGGATCGCGTTTCTGATGGCGTTTGTGTTCGAGCGGCCGTGACAGATGATGCAAACGCCCTTGACGCCCAGTAGAGGCGCCCCACCGTACTCGGAGTAGTCGAGGCGCTTCTTGAAATCCTTGAACGCCGCCCGGGAGAGCACATATCCGATCTTGCCGGTAATAGTTGCTTCCAACGATTCCTGGAGCATTTGCTTGATGATGTCCACCAGTCCCTCGCTCACCTTGAGAGCAACATTCCCGATGAACCCGTCGCACACGATCACGTCGGCGGACCCGCTGTATACGTCCCGCCCTTCGACATTCCCGATGAAGTTCAGCGGCAGGGATTTCAGCAATTGGAACGCGCCGCGAGTCAGCTCATTGCCCTTATGTTCCTCCTCGCCGATGGAGAGCAGGCCGACACGCGGGTTGGGTATCCGGATGATCAACCGGGCGTAGATATCGCCCATGATCGCGAACTGCGCGAGCATTCTCGGCGTGCAGTCCACGTTGGCGCCGACGTCCACCATCACGGCCGGGGTTCCGTTCATGGTCGGGAAGACGGTGGCCAGCGCCGGCCGGTCCACTCCGGGCACCATGCCCTGCACCATCTTCGCGGTGATCATCACCGCGCCGGTGTTCCCGGCTGAAACGACTCCCTGCGCGACGCCTTCCTTGACGAGCCGGCATGCCACGCGAATCGAGCTGTCCCGCTTGCCGCGGACGGCCTTGGTCGCACTATCCTCCATCGTGACCTGCTCGCTCGCGTGGACGATCTCGACCGGAAGGGACCGGAAGCCATCGTGCACAGCAAGCTCGCGACGGAGGAGATCCTCACGGCCGACCAGGATCACTCGGACACCAAGAGTCCGGGCAGCCCGAATCGCACCTTCAATTTCGGTCTTCGGGGCGTGGTCGCCGCCCATGGCATCGACCGCGATTGTCACCATAGACAGGGAGAAGTTCTTCGAGCAGCCGGCGATTCTCTACTCTTCAGCGACTTCAATCACCTCACGGCCTTTGTATGTACCACAGTGCGGGCACGCACGGTGAGGCAGCTTCGGTTCGTGGCAGTTCGGGCACTCCGAAAGCCCGGGCTGTTTCAGGTAGTCGTGAGCGCGGCGAGTCGACGTGCGCTCCTTCGAGTGTCTTCGTTTCGGATTCGGCATCGGTCAATATCCTTGTCTGAAATCTGGTCGCGGCGTATTCCGCCAGCGGCGGCTTACAGATTCTTCAACGCCGCCCAGCGGTCGTCGAGCGGTTCAGCCCGGCAGCCGCAATCGGCCAGGTTCCTGTTCTGGCCGCAAAACGGGCAAATTCCTTTACAGTCCACGCGGCAGGTCCGCTGCATCGGCAGTGCCAGCAGGATCTGCTCCCGGAGGACGTGCTCGAGTTCGAGCCCCTCCCCCTCATAAAAATCAATCTCGCTCTCCCCCGCGCCGAGTTCGAGTTCGTCCCTGTCGGGCAATTCAGCGGCCGGCTCGTAGAACAGATCGAAACTGACCTCGATCGGAAAACTTGCGGTCTCCAGGCACCGATCGCAATCGGCTTCCATTCGGACCTTGAGGCGTCCCCGGATCCGGATCTCCCCGTTCGTATTGGGAAGTAGTTCCGCCGTGCCGGAGGTTTCCAGAACCGACGCCTGCCAGATCTTCCCTTCAAGGAACTGAATCTCCCCGGGCGGGAATGCCTCCTCAAAGCGCAGCTTCCGCAGCTCCATCTCATGCACGCCGAGGAACATGGCAGCCTCCCGGGGGTCCTGAATCCGCGCAGTTAAGCCTTTATTATAGCCGCTTTTGCAGAATGTGCGCGGCCTTCGGAGCCTTACGGCTCCGCGGGCGGCAGGAAGCGCCGCACTCCAGCCTCATAGATCCACGCGCCAAGCAGGCCGCCGGCGAGCGGCCCGACGATAGGAACCCAGAAGACGTAGCTACCGTCCGTGAGGCCGTTGTTGCGGAACCCCGCCAGCGTCACAAACAGCCGGGGCCCAAGGTCGCGTGCCGGGTTGATCGCATACCCGTGCAGCGAGCCGAAAGAACAGCCGATCGCAACTACTACAAGTCCGATCGCCCATGGGGCAAGGCCGCCGGGAACCGGTTGGTTGCGTTCGTCGACGATCGCCATTACGAGCAGAAGAAGCAAAGCGGTTCCGAGAATCTGGTCGAACAAACCGGCCATCGGCAACTGGGGAAAGGCCGGGAAGGTCGTGAAGATCCCGGCCGTGCGCTCGAGCGTGGGGTCTGCCTTCTCAAAAGCGGGTCTGTAATTCAGGAAAACGGTGGCAGCGGCGAGAAATGCGCCCGCCGTCTGCGCAAAACTGTACGGAAGCACTTTGCGCCACGGGAATCCCCAGAACGCGGCGAAGGCCACCGTCACCGCGGGATTCAGGTGTGCGCCGCTTATCCTCCCCGCCACATACACGCCCATCGTCACCCCAAGACCCCAGCCGAGTGTGATGTTCGTCCAGCCTCCCCGGACCACCTCTCCGGGCACGCCCGTGCCGAACAAGGTCGTCATGGCGCAGACGCCCGCGCCGAAAAGGATCAGCACGAAGGTTCCAAGAAATTCCGCCAGCAGCTCACCACGCAATGAGGACACACGCATTGTCGGCGCCCTGCCCCCTAACTCACGTAGCTGTCGAATACGCGAACCTGGGACCAGTTCGCCACATTTTCCTGGATGAACTGCTTGTGCTTCTCGTGAACCTGATAGCGGTCATGATCCGCTTTGGCCTTGAACACTACGTTCAGGGCGACATCGAAGCCGAGGTCGTTGGCCTCCCGTTTGAAGTCGACCGCTCGTGAACCGGCGGCGAAGAAGACGACGCCCTCGTGGTCCTTCAGGTACTTGTGGCAGGCTGCGACCAGATTGGCCTTCGCCGCCTCAGATGCGTCCTTCAGGCTGAAGTAGACGTTGTGGGCCAGCATCTCTCCGTCCGCGGCGGATCGAGCGGCAACTCCCGGATAGAACAGGGCTGGCGCAGCCAGCAGGGTCCTGCGATTCAGCATACGGCCTCCTTTTGCACAGTACTGATCCAGAACATCATGTCACACCCCACAGGCACGGGTGCTCGCGAGGCCGCCTGTCTTGTCCGTTAACTCCTTTCGTACACCTCGGTCCAATTGAGCTCTCCCTCGGGCCCTTTCCGCCGGATAGTTCGCCGCATCTGTTTGCCATCCCGAGAGAGGCTAGTACGAGTGGTTTCCGACCACTGTCCGTCGTCGGACCGGAAGACCGACTCGGTGGTCCAGTTGTTGATCCGCTGGATGACGACTTTCCCTTTGCCAAAAGAGCGGGTGATCGGATACTCTTTGCCATCAATGGCCCCGCTGAAGGCGAATGTGCGGGTGTCCTCGCCGCCGGAATACACCATCGTCCCCGAGTACTTGAGAAGCGGTTCCTTGTGCTCGACCGTGACCAGGATACTGAAGGGCTTCTGCAGGTTGCCCCAACGCGACTTCTGCACGTTGAGACGCCATGTTCCACTGAGGTCGGCGATCTGCGCCGAGCAGACCCCGACAGAGAAGGCAGCCAGCAAGACGGCCGCCCGGAAACTCTGCAGCCTCATGACTCTTCCCTCCCGGTTTCGCAGTTTAACTCCGTACGACGCCGGCGGAAAGCCCCGGCAGTGGCTCGCCGGGGTAAGATGATTCTCACCGCGCGAAAGAGTCGCATCCATGCAGGATCTGAATCTCGAACACGTTCCACCTCCGCCGCCGAGGAAAGATTACCGCATCGGCATGATCGGCGCCGGGTTCATTGTGCGCGATGTGCAGTTGGTTGCATACGCCAACGCCCGGTATAACGTGCGGGCCATCGCATCAGCAAACCCGGAGCAGGCACGGGCAGTCGCGGCGCACCACGGCATTCCAAAGGTCTATGACACCTGGCGGGAACTGGCCGCCGATCCATCCATCGAGGTCGTTGACCTGGCCGTGCCGCCCGGCGAGCAGCCTGCCATTCTGAAGGAACTTCCGCGCATCGGCCCGCAGCTCAAGGGCGTGCTGGCCCAGAAACCACTGGCTCTGAACTACGCCCAGTCGAAGGAGGCGGTCCAGGCGTTCGACGGCTCCGGCATCACCCTCTCCGTCAACCAGAACATGCGATACGACCAGTCGATCCGCGCGCTGAAGTCGCTCCTCACCCGCGGCCGGCTGGGGGAACCGGTCCTGGCCACGATTGAGATGCGGGCCATTCCGCACTGGCAGCCCTGGAGCCGGGACTACGGGCGTCTCACGCTGCTCATCATGAGCATTCACCACCTGGACGCCTTCCGCTACCTGTTCGGCGATCCGGAGAGCGTCTATGTGAGCGTCCGCACGGATCCGCGAACGAAGTTCCCGCATCGTGACGGAATACCGCTGTATATCCTCGAGTACGCGAGCGGGCTGCGCGCCTCCGCTTGGGACGATGTCTGGGCAGGACCCGCCCGGGAGGGCGCGGCCTCGGACATCTACATCAAGTGGCGGGTCGAGGGCACTGAGGGAATGGCGTGGGGTACGATCGGCTGGCCGTCCTATCCGAACGCAACGCCGAGCACGATTCACTTCACCACCACCCGGGAGCCGGGCGTGTGGTTCTCGCCCCAGTGGAAGGAAGTCTGGTTCCCCGACGCCTTTGAAGGAACTATGGGACAACTGTTGACCGCGATCACCACCGGCGCCGAGCCCGCCGTGACCGCCCGCGACAACCTCCGCACCATGGCGCTTGTGGAGGCCTGTTACCGCTCCATCGACGAGCACCGCCCGGTGAGTCTTAAGGAGATAATGTCCGAATGAACCTGGGACTGATCAACTCCGCCTGGTTTGGCTCCGGAATCGGCTCCGCCGAAGGCATCCGCAAGACCAAAGAGATCGGCTTCGACACGATCGACATCTTCGCCGACCCGCTCGAAATCGACGCACGCGAGCGCAAGCTGATCAAAGAGACGTGCCGTGAAGTTGGCCTGCCGATCATCTCCGTCTGCGCGGTGGCGCTCGGGATTGCCGACTTCAACACGAGCGTCCGCCGCTTTCACGCCGAACGTCTCCGCCGGTACGCAGATCTCGTGTATGAGTTTGACGGGAAGAACCTGCTTACCGTCGTCGGCGAATATGTCTGGCAGCAGGAGGTAATCAAACCCGAGGAGCAATGGGCCTGGGCGGTGGAGGAGATCCGAAAACTCGGCGAGTACGCCGGCTCGCTCGGCATCGAGATCGCCATCGAACTCGAGCCGTTCCACCTTTCCATCGTTAATTCGGTCGACCGCATGTCGGCGTTTCTGGACGACGTCGGCCATCTCGCGGTCAAGGCGAATCTCGACGTATCTCACCTTTCCCTCGTACGGGCCGCACCGGAGGAGATCCAGAAGTTGAAAGGCCGCGTCGCACACATTCATTTCTCAGACTGTGACGGGAAGGTACACGGCGACCTCCCTCCGGGCCGCGGTGTGGTCGACTTCCCGCCGTACCTCCGTGAGATCGCTAAACTCGGCTTTGACGGAACGCTCAGCATTGAGCTCGAATACTCGCCCGAGCCCGGCCGGATCATGGAATGGGTCACGGAAGCCTATCGTGAAACCGACCGGTTAATGAAGGAAGCGGGACTGCACCGCTCGTGAAACTGCCCCTCGCCGCGACGGCGGGCAGCGCGAATCTGCGAAGATAGTCGTTTCCCGGTAACTTCTATGTCCGAATGGTCGCCGGCATCGTGGCGCGCAAAGCCGGCCTTACAACAACCCGTTTATCCCTGCGCTGGGGAATTGGAGAGCATCCTGCGCGAGTTGTCGAACTTGCCCCCGCTGGTTACGCAGTGGGAAGCGGATGCGCTCAAGGCCCAACTGGCCGACGCGGCGCTCAGCCGGCGTTTTCTCTTGCAGGGCGGCGACTGCGCCGAAAGCTTCAACGATTGCAACGCCGGCACGATCGCGGACAAGCTCAAGATCCTGCTTCAGATGAGCCTGGTGCTCGTCCACGGCAGCAATCGCCCCGTGATCCGCGTGGGACGATTCGCCGGCCAGTATGCAAAGCCTCGTTCGGAGGAGCTCGAAACACGAGACGGCGTGAGCCTCCCGAGCTATCGCGGCGATCTCGTGAACCGTCCCGGCTTCACGGCGGCGGATCGGACGCCGGACCCCCGGCTTCTGCTCAGGGCTCACGGGCGCGCCGCCCTCACACTGAACTTCATCCGGTCTCTTGTAAAGGGCGGGTTCGCCGACCTCCACCACCCCGAATACTGGGATCTGGGCTGGGTCAAGCACTCCCCCCTGGCGTCCGAGTATCGCCGCATCGTCGAGAGCATCGCCGGTGCCCTGCTGTTTCTTGAGAATGTGCTCGGGATCCGTGCCGGTGAGATCGAACGCGTCGATTTCTTCACCAGTCACGAGGGCCTGCACCTCCCGTATGAGGAGGCGCAGTCGAGCCGGTCTGACGCGGGCGGCCGATGGTACAACCTGTCCACTCACTTTCCATGGATCGGTGTGCGAACGAGCGATCCGGATGGCGCCCACGTGGAGTACTTCCAGGGCATCGCCAATCCGATCGGCCTGAAAGTCGGCCCTTCGACAAGCCCAGCGACGCTTGTGCATCTGCTCGACATCCTGAACCCTGCCGAAGAACCTGGCCGTCTCACGCTGATCCACCGGTTCGGCTGCGATCGCATCGCCACCTGCCTTCCTCCCCTGATCGAGGCCGTGAAGGCGAGCGGGAGGACGGTTCTGTGGTGCACGGATCCGATGCATGGCAACACCCTGCAGACACCTGACGGAGTCAAGACCCGCCGGTTCGCGGACATTCTGAGCGAGCTCGAACAGTCCTTTGACATTCACGCCGCACTCGGGAGCCGTCTTGGCGGAGTTCACTTCGAGCTGACGGGCGAGAACGTAACCGAGTGTATCGGGGGCGCGCGCGGGCTCACGGAGGAGGACTTGGGACGCGCCTACAAGTCCGAGGTGGACCCGAGGCTGAACTATGAGCAGGCCCTTGAAATGGCCATGCTGATCGCGCGAAAGATGAAAACGCTGGGCGGGCGGTAGGCGCCGTCACCCATCCGCGATGCCGCTCAAGTACTCGCGTTCCTTCGCCCGAATCGCCGGCAATCCTACGAGATCATTGAACTCCTCGAACGCGATCATCCGGTCCTCCAGACCTGATGAGGTCCCGGTCTCCAGGATGTGCCGGAGTACATCGCGGGCAGTCTTCGCCATCGCATAGGTCAAAGCCGTGGGATGGGCGACCACCGCAAAACCGATCTCCTCCAGTTGTTTCGCTGGGAGGATCGGAGTGTTGCCGCCGGGGACCATGTTCGCCATGTTCGGAGCTTTGATCGCGGAGGTGATACGGCGCATCTGTTCGATCGATTGCGGCGCTTCAATAAAGGCCATGTCCGCGCCGGCATCGATATAGCGCTGCATGCGGGCTATCGCCTCGTCGATTCCGTGAATCGCCAGTGCGTCGGTCCGCGCCATCACCATCAGATCTGGATCGATCCGGGCGTCCACCGCAGCCTTGATCTTGGCCAGCATTTCTTCGACCGGAACCACCTGCTTTCCCGACATGTGGCCGCAACGCTTGGGCGCCACCTGGTCCTCAAAAAAGATAGCGGCAACGCCGGCTTTCTCGAACTGGCGCATGCTCCGGATCAGGTTGGTCACGTTCCCGTGACCCGTGTCGCCGTCGGCGAAAATCGGGATGTCCACGGCATCGACGATTCTGGCAGCACACTCCACCATCTCCGTCATCGTCATGAAGCCGACGTCGGGAGCCCCCAGAGTGGCGGCGCTGCTTGCGTATCCGCTCACGAATACGGCCTTGAGGCCGGCCTTCCACGCAAGCCGGGCGCAGAGGGGATCGGGCACGCCCGGAATCACAAGGATCTCAGGATCGTGGATGTATTTCTTGAGTAAAGTGGTCTTTCTCATGTCTCGTGGGGTAGACGATTGCCTTTTG
>JAEHDI010001026.1 GCA_016880505.1 Bryobacterales bacterium
ACGTCGACAGCGTCACCCGAGGGCGCCGACGGCGGCACATCGAAGTTGATCTGGTAGAGGCCGCTGCAACAAGGCGCCAGACCGCTGAATTGCACGACGGCCTTGTTCCCGCCAACCGTCACTTCCGGAACAGCAACCGTGTTCGTGAGGACATTCTGGGCCGGCATTTCGCCGTCGACCCACGGCGGTGCGGTGTTGCCGAGGCCGGTCATGTACAGCAGGATCGTCTCACCCTTTGTCTTTTGGGCTGGATTGGCGGCTGTTACCAGCGAGTAGTCGGGGTGAAGGAACGCACCGGCGCCGCTCGCACTGTCGAAGAAGATGCCCGGTGAGACCGGAGCCACGTTCACCGTCTCCGCCGCTGAGGTCTGGCCGCTGACCGTCGCCGCCACCCGGACCCGGTCTCGGGTGAGCAGGCGGATCGGCGCGACGAGGTTGATCTGGCCAGCCGCGGGGACGGTGGCGAACAGCGGCGCGGGGACGCCGTTGAACGTCACCACAGTATTGCCGAGCAGGGTGGGAAGCGGGAAGGCACCGGCCCTCGCATCCTCCATCCCCGGAAACGATCCGAACACGGAGACGAACGCACCGCCGCTGATGGGTTCAGGAGCCTTCGCGAAGCCCGCACCCTCGACGACGCCGCCCGCGAAGATCGAGGGCGCAGCCGTACCGAGCCGCAGGGTCAACTGCTCGGAGGAGTTGCCGTCCGGATGCAGCACGTCGACCACAGCGCTCGACGTTCCTGGCAGCGACGGCACGGTAGCCGTTACCCCCTGGCTGTCCAGGAACGCAGGAGTTACGGAGACGGGCCCGGTTCTCCCAGCGAAGCGCACGACCGATCCCTCGACGAACGACTCGCCGCTCAGCGTGATCGGGCTGCCGGCAGGGGCCGGATTTGGCGCGATTTCGAGCAGCGTCGGCGCGTTCCGCATGGTGAATTGCACCGGCGTGCCACCGACCTGGATGGTGTTGACGACCTTGTCCGCATTGACGTCTATCACGCTGACGGTCCCCAGCGGCCCCAGGTTGGCTACATAAAGGTACTCTTCGTTGGGATCCAGCATGAGGCTGAACGGCTTGGTCCCAACGGCGATAATCGAGTCGTTCGTGCGCACCTCCGAGCCAAGATCGAGCACGCTGACGTCGTTTGACCCCTGGTTGCTCACGTACCCATATTGGTTGTCGAACGTCACTACCATCGCCACCGGCTGCGTGCCGACGGGGATAGTCGCAGTCACTTTGTTCTGCACGGTGTCAATCACCGAGACGCCATTCGAGTCGCGGTTCACCACATACAGCTTCTTGCTGTCCGAGGAGAACGCCACCGTCACCGGCGCCTGGCCGACGCGGATGGGATCACCAACCACCTCATTGGCGTTCAGGTTGACGATGGTCACGTCGTTCGAGCCGGTGTTGACAACATACGCGTTGCTTAACCCAGGGAGGATAGCGAACTGGTTCGGCTTCGTGCCGACAGTGAGCGTCTTGATCACCGTGTTCCGGTTGGTGTCGATGACGCTGACGGTGCCTTCATCCTGGTTCACAGCGTAAGCGAAACGCCCATTCGTGGAGATGTTCACCTGCACCGGCGTAACACCGACTGGAATCGTCGCCATGGCGGCGCGCGCGGCGACGTCGATGACGGTCACGTCGTTGCTTGTGTCGTTGGCGACATAGACGAACCGCCCATCGGGGGAACACGTGAGGCTTCCGGGGCCTTCGCCCGTCGCGATTGTCGCCAACGGTTTGTTCTCGCGAAGGTCCAGCAGAGTCACGTTATTGTCGATGTAGGTGGTAACAAGGCCGAACCGGTTGTCCGGCAGGATCAGCAACTCGGAGGGCTGGCGGCCGGCTTGAATCGATGCGATCACCTTCCTGGAATCTGGCGCCAGGTTGATCACTTGAACCCGTCCCGCCGTGGCGTCGTTGTCGACCACGAAGCCGGTGTTCTGGGCGTGCATTACGACCGGGAGAAGGAACACCAGAAAGCCGTACTTCATTTTTCACCCCACAAGCGCACATTGAAACTCAGTCCGAAGGTCACCTGGTAGCTTGTGCTGTTCAGGTCCATGCGTCCCAGGCTGCGGCCCGTGTTCACAAACAGGGCCACTCCCGGTTTGAGAGCGACCGCCACGCCGCTGGTCACATCCACACGGGAACGGTTCAGCCCGAGGTCGCTGATCAGTTTCAACTCGTGCGTGAGCCGCGAACCGGAGACGATCACCAACGGCGTGACCCGGCTCCAGCAATTGAGCTCGAATACCGTCGAGTCGAAGACGATCCCGCGCGTCAGGTAGCCGGCCATCGAGTAGATCCGATAGTAGTCGAAGGACTTCTGGAACACCAGAGGAAGGACGTAATTCACGCGGCCGGGCGCTAACGGATTGTCGGCGATGCTGGCGTCGCCGAGCACCTCAAGCATGGGATTCAGAGCCAGCGCGGGCCGCCGCTTGCCCTCCGGAAACACCAGTAGCTTCACCGCAACGGAAGAATCCCCGAGCGCGTTGATCCGGCTCTCCTCGAACTGCGAGCTGGCGTAAGAAAAACTGCCCTCGACGCCGACGCGCCTGTTCAGTCCGAGGGCGAGGTAGGTGGAGGGAAAAGAGAGGTCGCGTCCCGCCGGCACCTTGGTGTAGGAGAAGTATTCGCTTACGTTGAGCACGCCGGGCATTGAGATCTCGGCGTCATCATAGAACGAGATGGGAGCGGAGACCCGGCGCTTCTGCTGAGC
>JAEHDI010001027.1 GCA_016880505.1 Bryobacterales bacterium
CCCCCGGCGACGCGCTCGTCACCAGCACCGACCGCAGCCGCCGGTCAAAATCCGTCAGCAACATCGAGTTCCGCAGCGTCCGGATCGCTTCGTCGTACCCCGTCAGCGTCTGCTCCCCCGGCCCCACTGCCACCAGCGCCCGCCCGTTCCCGTGGCCCGCCGCCACCGGCCCCAGCCGCCCCCGCCAGTTCTTCACCACCGGCAGCGTCCCGATCACCTCTGACCGCAGCACTCGCGTCACCTGCTCCGGGTCCCGCACCGTGTCGTCCAGCACATCGCTCACCACCGCCGCCCCCACCGCCAGCAGCGTCGAAAACAACAACGCCAACACCACGTTCAGCTTCACGTTCGGAAACACCGGCTTCACCGCCGGCCGCGCCGGGTCCGCAATCCGGATCGCGCTGTTCTGAAACCCCGCGTTGATCCCCGCCTCCTTGATCTTCCGCACCAGCTCCTCGTACAGCCCCTTGTCCGCCTCCGCCTCCCGCTTCAGCGACTGGTACTCGAAGCTCCGCGCGTTCAGCCGGTCAAACTCCGCCTTCGTCTCCCCCACCGCCGCCTTCAGCATCCCTTCCCGCTCCGCCGCCTCCCGAAACTCCACCTCCACCCGCTGCCGGATGTTCTGCCGCGCCGCCTCCAACTGCCGCTCCACCTCTGCCACCTGCGCCGCCGCCTTCCGGTGCTCCGGATGGTTCGCCCCGTAGTGCGCCCTCACCTCCGCGTACCGCTCCGCCGCCTCGTCCCGCCGCTCCGCCAGCTTCCGCAACGCCTCCCCCTGGCTCGACACCTGCGCCGCCGCCAGCGTCCCCTCCTGCACCGTCCCGTAGGCCGCCTCCTTCCTCACCCGCTCCGCCTGCGCGCTCGTGTACTCGCTGTTCAACTGCAACAGCCGCGCCGACAAGATGCTCGTCTTCTCCTCCGGGTTGATCACGTTCAGCTCCCGCTCAAACTGCGCCAGCGCCGCGCTCGACCGCTCCATCTTCGCCCGCAACTCCTCCAACTGCTTCTCCATGAACGCCGACAGACTCGCCGACGACCGGTAGCGGATGTGAAACGTGTGCTCCAGGTACGACTGCGCGATCCCGTTGGCCACCTCCGCCGCCAGCCGCGGCTCCTCCGACCGGTAGCTGATCAGCAACAGATACGTGTTCGGCGGCCGCGTCACCTTCAGCTTCTTCAGCATCACCGGCGCCTCCGCCGCCCTCCCCCCAACTCCCCCTCCCCGCTCCTCCACCCCTTCCCGCTCCCGCAGCCCGTACTTCTCCACCACCGGCCGCAGCACCGAGTCCGACTGGATCAGCTTCACCTGCGTCGCCAGAAACTGGTCCGCGTCGTTCACCGTCGACCGCATCGCCTCCTCCCCGATGATCCCCGTCGGCGTCTGCCGGTCCACGTCCACCGTCGCCGTCGATTCGTACACCGGCGTCAGCCGCGCCGACACGATCAACGTCCCCACCACACACATCCCCACAAATGCCAGGATCTTCCACCGCTGCCGCTTCAATATCCATAGGTAGTGAGACAGGGGAAGAGCCGGCTTCTCTGTATCGGGCTCAATCAGGGGCGGCGGCGCCCAGACGGAGACAGGGTATTGTTCGGCGACTACGGGCAAGTTCCGTTCTGTGTTTTGTGCCTGCATGGAGTCCTCCTCGTTCGCACTAGCGCCGCCAAATAAGGATTCCGGAGGCGGTGGCGGTTCCGAATCCGGCGATCTTCTCGAGTGTGCCCACGGCGATCCGCCGGCCGCTGTTGTCCGGAATGTAAAGAATGTCGTTGGCGTCCAGGGGGATGTCGGGCGCCTTACGTTCCATGATCTGTTTCAGTTCGATCGCAATCTCGTGCTTGGACCCGGTAGCCGCTTCGCGGCGATAGATATATGCACGCTTGGCAGCGAACGGGACGAGACCTTCGGCCAAGGCCAGCATTTGCAGCACGGTTGTCTCCGATTCGCCCTGTACCGGATACACGCCGGGCTTCTTGACACTGCCCACGACGAAGATCTTCCCCACCTCCGGCACGCGAATCTCCTCGCCCCCGGCGAGCTTCAGGTTCAGTTCCGGATCGGCCGCGTCGATCAGGCCTCTCACCGGAATCCGCTGTACCAGCGTCGCCGGCTTGCCGTCTTCCCCCCGTTGCGTCCGGCTCACCAGAATCTCCGGCCCCGCATCCGCGCCCAGCCCCCCGGCCCGCGTCAGAGCATCTAGAAGCGACACCGGGCCGGCAGCCTGGAACGTGACCGGATTCCGCACCGCGCCGGCGACACTGATCGGCCGGCTGTGGTACTCGGCGATTGTCACCGTCACCACGGGCTCCACAAGCAACTGTTCCGCGTGGAGCGCCTCGGCCACCGCCGCCTCCAGTTCCGCCGGCAACAGCCCGTCGGCGCGCACTCGCCGCTTGAGCATCGGCAGGCGGATGAAGCCGTCGGCGCCAACGCGTATGGTGCGCGTCAGTTCCGGCGCGTCGTACACCGAGATGGCGATCAGATCGTTCGGCCCGATCTTCTGAGCCGGGAGATTTGCCGCTCCAAGCTCGGACGTGGAACGGACCTGCGCCGAAAGGGCGCCGCACAGTAGCAGAAACAGGATTGGGAGCATGGTTGACACCTCATTTGGTTGGAGACACCGGATAACCGCTTCGAACGGAGCGGAGCCGCTCAGCGGATCTGTTTCAGGACATGGGGCCGGCTGGATCTTACGATTCCGCGCCGTCGTTCAAAAGACGGAGCAGGGTGGTCACGCGGGATTCCAGTTCAGCCACCTTGTGTTCCAGATTGGACAGGTGGCTTTGCGCCGGACCGTGGGACGACTCGGCCACACCGGCCGAGCGCAACACAGCGGTGCGTGCGAAATCCGAGACGCTCCTGGCGCCCCTGAGTGCGTAGACAGCCTTTACCGTCTCGTACTCCTGCTGGCTGAGACGAAAGTTGACAAGACGATTCCTGGGCCTGAGAACGGACATGGAAAGCGGGTCGAATATGAGAAGCGGATACGACTAGTGGGCCGACGCCGGCCGGCCCGACGGGCGCAGCACATCGCGGTCGATCTCGACGGCCACGGAGCGCTGCAGCAGATGGACGCTCACCACCACCCGGCAGACGTCCTTCAATTGAACGAGGATTCCTTCAAGACCTGACAGCGGACCAGCTTCAATGCACACCGTCTGGCCGACTTTGAGGAACGGCCACGGGCCCGACGGAAGACCGGACGCGACGATGGACCGGACTGCATTCAGTTCCTCCTCGGCAACGGGCGCGGGTGTCCGGCCGAAACCAACGACAGAGCGGACGCTGGGCGTCGCCAGCACCCAGGCGCGATCGCCGGATTCAAAGCGGGAAAAGACATATCCCGGAAAGAGCGGCACGTCGAGTTCCTTGACACGGTCCGACCACCGCCGGCGCGCCCGGTAAAGAGGCAAGAAGAACTCGAGACCTTTGGATTCGAGCGCCTGGGCGGCCGCTCTTTCGTGCTGCGGCTTTACCGTCAACGCAAACCAGTCGGCACTATGGCACGAATTCGGGAGAGGATTGCCAAAAAGTTCCATAATTGAGCAACTAGGCACGCCACGGTTCTTGTCCGGCGGCGCACCGAATTCCTACGGCTCAAGCCCCCGGCCGGTTCATCGGCTGATGGTTTCTTTGTCCTTCTTCTGCGTCAGGTAGACCGCTGCCCCGGCGCCGGCTCCGCCGACAATCACGCCGGCGATTACTGCCTTCTTCGCGCCGGACATCCCCCCACCCGACGGCACAGACACCGGAGGAGCGGGCTGGGCAACCGGCGGCGCGGGTGTTTTCGCGACCTGCGGAGCGGCCTTTGGCGGCGCGGCCTTGGGCGGTGCGGCTGGCTTCGCTGCCGGAGGCACGGCGGCTGAAGGCGGTGGCGCAGGGCAGCCGCGGCGGACGCGTCTCAGCCTGGTCACCTGCACGACCTCCATCGCGCCGGCCACGGGCTGTTCTTTGGGCAACTCGAATGCCACCACTTCCACGACGTTGCCGACCTCCCGATCCAGCCTGTCGCCGCGAATTTCCTCGATGACTCCGGCAATCAGATCCCTCAGCACAAAGCGGCCGTCCCGCTGCTCCACGCAGCCGGTCATCTCGAACGGCAATTGGGCACCGGCCGGAGCCTGTGGCTGGAACTCGAGGGCCATCCCCGGCACCATCACGGCCACCACCGATCCGCCGGCGTTCATCACTCGCAGACCGCCGCGCAACGCCGCGATCTGGATACGCCGCTCCCCGGAATAGGCGATGCGGCCCGCCGAAGCTCCGCCTGCCGGAACGACCCTCAATCCGAGCGCCTCGACCGGATAGCCCTGGTTGTTGTCCCACTCGCCGTGACCCCGCTCGAGCACCAGCCTGCCGCCGAAAACCTTCGCACTGGAGCCGGAGTCCAAGAGTACACGAACGCCTCCTTGGATCCGCAGTTCGGAAGGATTTGTCAATGTCTCCAGGGTGTTGCCGTCGAAAATGGTAGCGTTGCCGGAGACGGTATGGTTGTCGATCCGGAATTCGCCCTTCGTGATGGCTACTCCGATCGAAGCCGGCGCCTCGGCCCCAATCCCCGCTGTATACACAAAGAGAGCGAGTAAGCACACAGCCGTGAGACGATGCACAACAAGACCTCCGTAGGTTGTACTCTGCGTGCGGGGTTTTAGGCATCATTCCACGCTTCTCACTCTGTTGTCAAGAACCGGCCAGGCAGGCTTGCTGTCTGTCCGATCGAATGCAGATAGAGCTTACGCTCCGTGACCCCCATTTGGGAACCCGTTCCAGAGGTCCCGTGGCGCACCCTAGCCCTTGGGCTGGCGCCTTTCAGCGGGACGAATCATCAAAGAGCGCCGCTTTACAGGCAGTTTACGGAAGCAATCAACGCTCTCACCCCATTCATCGGACGGCAAGCCGCGGAACTTCAGACCGTCCTCGGGTTGGTACGGCTATCTGTTTGATCCACCAAGAGATCGCGCACCGAATTCTCTGCGGAACATTCCTCCTCCTGAGACGTATATGAAAGTGCGGGAAAAACAGCAGCCCGCAATCCTAAAATCACGGGGACTTCATAAATGGCAGGCAACGGGAGCAATGGAAACGGAAAGAACAGGCGCCGCCGCAGGCGGTTGATATGGCTTAGCGTGCTCGCGATGCTGCTTGTCGGCGCTTTCTTTGGCGTGCGGGCGGCGCTGCGTCCGAACAATCACATCGACCCGTCGAAACTGGCGGAAGTGACGCGCGGCGATATCGCCCGCTCCGTAGTGGCCACGGGAAAAATCGAGCCACGCGCCAAGGTTGAAGTCAAGTCCAAAGCCAGCGGAATCGTGCAACGCCTGCTGGTGGACTACGGCGACTGGGTGAAGCAGGGCCAAGTCCTTGTGGAACTGGACAAGGAAGAGCTTCAGGCCCGTGTCCGGGAGGCGCGCGCCACGCTGCTGGCGGCCCAAGCCGCTGAAGAATCGTCCAAGGCAACCCATGAACGGAATAAGGTGGAGGCCGAAGGCCCCGACATCCCCTTCCTCAAGTCAGGAATGGACCGCGCCCAGAAACTCCATACACAGGGCTTGATCTCGAGGTCCGTCCTGGAAGACGCAGAGAAGGCCTACCAGACGGCGCTGAACAAGCAGATGGCTGC
>JAEHDI010001028.1 GCA_016880505.1 Bryobacterales bacterium
CCTTGACCTTGAGCACGGGAAACGCCTCGGCCTCCCGCACCTTCTGCCGTGTAATTTCCGGCGTGTCGATACCGATCGAGAACGTAGTCACCGGGGCCTCTCCAGGGTCCAGCCCAAAATGGCGGTAGAGCGGGACGCCGAGCTTCTGTCCGATCCAGTCCATCACGGCGATCTCGATTGCGGCCTTTGCGGCGTACTGTCCCTCGATGCGCCGGAACACCTCCGCTAGAAGCTTCGAAAAATGCCAGGGATCCGCGGAACGGAGCAGGTCCGCAACTGACTCTACCGCTTTACGGGCTGAGTCGGCGTTCTCTTTGTAACGGACGATCGGCGCGGCCTCTCCGAGGCCGGTCACCCCGTCGCGCTTGAATTGCAGGTGCAGGTTGTCGCGATAGTCGCTCGACGACATCACCGTCGTCCAGGTGTGCCGCAGCTTCAGCCGCACGACGTCCGTGCGAACTTCGGTGGACTGTGCCTGCCCCGGCCACCCGGCTAGGACCGCTGCGCCGATGAGATCCCGCCGCCTCATTTCAACCTCCGGCACGCCACCAGCAACCCGCTCCAGTGCGCCTCGTCGAGGCGGCTGATCTGGACCACCGGACGCTCGTGCGTTGTCGCGTGAATGAATTCTCCCCCGCCGATGTACATTCCAGTGTGACTGATTTTCTCCGGCGAACTCCCGAAGTACAACAGGTCGCCCGGCCGGAGCTCGGGGCGGCCGACAGGCCGGAATCCTTCCCAGCGCGCTTGCGGCCGGCTGTCCCGCGGAATGGCGACGCCCATCCGCCTATAAAGCATCTGCGTGAAGCCGGAGCAATCGTACCCGAACGTTGAGGTCCCGCCCCAGTAGTACGGAAGCCCCAGGAACCGCTTTGCAACGGCGATAGCGGCATCCACGCTCAACGGTTTCGTCTCGAACGTCACGTCGCCGCGCTGCACCCACGCCTTCCGCCCGTCAGGCAGCCGGATCTCGAGCCACCGCTCCTCGTCTCCCGTGACCTCTCCGGAGACTTCGAGTTTCGTCTCGAACGCAACGGTCAGGAGCGGCTTGTGCCGGGTAACATCGGGGTCACGGTACAGGTTTGCGAACATGCTTTCGACGCGCACCACCAGGGTACCGGATGCATATGGTTTCTCTCCCTCCCGCACCCGGCGCATCGCCGACAGGGGGATCCAGCCCGGGTAGTCGTCCGGCGTCCGTATCTTCGCCCACTCTCCCCGTTCTTCGAGAACCGCCACCGTTGTGCCGTAAAGCGCCTGGGAGACGACATCGGCATTCTCGTCCGGACCGGAATACATGTCCGTCAACGGACGAATCAGTACCGCCTCGGAAATGGCCATAGTCAGCGCTAAGACGAACAGAGCATTCATTCTCAGACTCACTGCCGGGGGACCGGCTGTTTACATACTAACCTTCGATAGCGGGAGTACATCACCCATTTTCAGTATTGACCCACGGCTGACTTCAGGGTTAAGTAGACTACAGGCGGTGATTGGCCCGGCCGACTTTAATAGTGGGTACCGGCGAGTCTTTGGCCGGCGCCAATCGCCGCGCTACAACACAGACACCAGCGAGAGGGGAGGCACGCCGCCCTACAAGAGCCGCGAGACTCCCCTCCGTTCCAAGCGGGATTGGCAGGCTGGCACGCTCAGGAGGAGTAGGCGAGGGTAGACGCCAGCCAGCCTGCATGTTTTTCTCAGGTATGCGCAATGGCAAGAGCGCTTGAGTTGTTGAAAGATCGTTGGCTGGAAATCCTGCTGTTGGCTCTCTCCATCGGAATCTCCGCCCCGTTAACCCGATAGCCTGCACTCACCCGCTCTATTTCCTTTTTCCGCCCGCGAGCATCCCGTCGATCAACGTGAATAGCGCCTTCCCCTCGAAGATCGCCTGGTTCGCCGGGCTGTATCCGTAGTCGTCGCGGATCGTGCCTTCCCCGTCGATGACGAACAGGTGCGGGACGTTTATCGCCGGATTTTGAGGAGTCACCTTCAGGTAGGACACCGCCATCTGGCCGCAGTCGAAAAGGATCGGCATCGTGGTCTTTGTCGCTGCCATGTATGCCGCGACGGTCCGCTGTGTATCCGGCGGATTTACCACCGAGAGGACCGCCACCCGGTTTCCGTACTTGGCCTTCACTTCTTCGAGAACGCGCGAGAAATCGCGGCAGTGCGGGCAGTTCGTCTGCATGATCTCGATCAGCACGATCCTCCCGCGGTAATCCGCCAAGTCGTGGTATCCGAGCTTCGGATCGGCGATATTCGGCAACGCAAAACCCGGTGCGCGCCGGCCGGAGAGCTCGCCGGCTCCCTGCAGCACAGCCGAAAGCATCACGCAGGCGGCGATGAGAACAAACTTACGCATAGATTCAAGCTAGCATGAGACGCCCGAGCGATTCGGTGTATGGCGGCTGTGCGATGCCCCGTTCCGTAATGATCGCGGAGACGTAACGGTTCGGCGTAACGTCGAACGCAGGGTTTTCGACCCGTATGCCCTCCGGAGCCACGGCCACGCCGAACACGTGGGTCACCTCCGCCGGGGGCCGTTGCTCGATCGGGATCTGATCGCCGCAGGCGAGGCTCAGATCGAGCGTCGAGACCGGCGCTGCTACGTAAAACGGCACACCGTTCTCTTTCGCCAGCACCGCCAGCGGATAAGTGCCCACTTTGTTCGCCACGTCCCCGTTGGCGGCGATCCGGTCCGCGCCGACAACCACGCACCCGACACGGCCCGACCGCAGAAAGTGCCCGGCCATATTGTCAGTAATGATCGTGGTCGGGATGCCGTCCTGCTGGAGTTCCCACGCCGTCAGGCGGGTGCCTTGCAGGAACGGTCTGGTCTCATCGGCAAACACGTCGATTTTCTTACCCTCGGCTACGGCAGCCCGGATTACGCCCAAGGCGGTACCGTAACCAGCAGTGGCCAAAGCGCCGGCGTTGCAGTGCGTCAGCACCGTCTTGCCGTCCGGTACCAATGTCGCGCCGTTGCGGCCGATCGCCTCGTTGATGGCGATGTCCTCGATGCGGATCTGCTTGGCCTCTGTCACCAGCCGCGCCCGCACCTCCTCCACGGGCCGGCC
>JAEHDI010001029.1 GCA_016880505.1 Bryobacterales bacterium
AGCGGTCGTCGGGCGAGACGGAAAGGCCATAGCCCAGTTCCTCCTCGAACTTCGCGAGCGTGGCGCTCTTTTGAGCGGCAAAATTGAAAAACTTTAGCTGGTGACTGTCCGACGCAAAATAGATCCCCTGTTGAACAACCACGATACCCCGAGGGTAAACCGAATCGATGAGTTGAACTTCTTTACCGCCGCGCACCGGCACAGCCCATCTGCTGCCGGCGTCTTCGTCACCCTTCATGTAATAGAGAATTTTGCCGTCAGAACTCTCGACTCCATTTCGGCCACCCGCCTTCGTTACCTGAGTGGCTTCCCTGCCATCCGGCCGCATCTTCCAGACCTGAAGCTCCCCTGTGCGGTTGGAGTGGAAATAGATCCACTTGCCGTCCCGGGACCAGCTACTTGCACTACCTAAACCCAGGCGGTGTGGCACGCCCCCATCGGAGTTGACAACATAGGTCTCGTAGCTTCCGCTCCGTCTGTATGGAAAGGCAATCCACTTTCCATCGGGCGACCATCTCGGGCTCGCCGTGTACCCACCTTGAAAGGAGGTCAATTGAGTGGCGTTCGAACCGTCAGCGTCGCACACCCAGATCTCGTCGCTGCCTGAGCGATTCGAGGCAAACGCAATCCGCCTGCCGGCGGGTGAGTACTGCGCCGTATGGCTGAGGTGGCTGGGGCTTGAAGCGATCAACTGTACCGGAGGTCTACCAGCCGTCGTTCCTGCTGCCGCACCGCTCAACTCGAGACGCCAGATGCTGGCTCCAACGCCGGTCCACTTCTCGTAAGCCAGTTGACCTTGCCGGGAAACGGCCGGGTGGTGAACGTCCTCCCCACAAAAAGCAAGGCGTTGCGCCTTGCCGGGGCGCCATCCGGGCTGGGACAGTGGGAGTTTCCACAGACGCATTTCCGGGAATATGGCGCCATAGGTGAAGAGGATCGCTCGTCCGTCAGGCATCCAGGCAGGGGACTCGCCTCCGGCGATCTCATCAGAGGTGAGCGGCTTGGGCTCCCCTCTCGGGCTCAGCGTCTCGGAGATTTCCAACAGGTAGAGATCGGTTGCTGTTTCAGTACCCCTGGCGAAAACGACGGCTGAGCCATCCGGAGAAACAGCGGGCTGTATATCTCCTCTGATTCCCAGGGGAGGCGAGGTCAGCCTCCGCTTCTCACCGGTTTCCACCGAGAGCAGGAACAGGGCGTGGGGCTCTCTGGGCGAGGCCCTGTCAGGAACGACCAACCAATGGCCGTTCGGATGCCACGCCGTACGAACAACCGGTTCCCACCATTCCGGCGGCGAGGTTTCGGCGACCTGATGCTCGGGTCCTCCAATGACCGGGATCAGAAACACGCCAGGCTTCCCTTCGGATGCCGGCCGTTGGAAAGCGATAGAGCGCCCGTCCGGAGACCAGGCAGGCGCGCCACCTTGACCGTTGCTGGTAAGACGGAGGGGAGGATCCTTGCCGATCAGCTTGACGTAGATATCACCGCCCCACAGAAACGCCACTTGGTTGCCGTCTGGGGAGAAGCTCGGGGCCCATACGAAACCCGGATAGGAGGCGAGGGGAACAGGGGCCGGTTCCGGTTGAGGCGTGGTGCCGCGGGCGCCAATCAACCAAGCGATGGCAGCGACGGCAACCAGCACGATGCAAGCTGTTGCGGCCCAAAGCAGGCTTCTCCGGCGCCGGGGCGCCGATGCCGAAGGCGGACGCTCGCCCCCGTTCAACGGTGCGATGAAGCGGTAGCCTTTACGGGGGAGAGTCTCGATGAATCGCGGATTCTCCGCCACGTCCCCGAGGGCCTGGCGGATCTTCTTGATGCTGGTATTCAGACCGTCTTCAAAGTCGACGAAAGTGTCGGCAGACCATAGTTGCTGGCGGAGTTGCTCCCGCGTGACTACCGCCCCCGAATGCTCCAACAGCACTACCAGAATCTGGAAGGGTTGTCCCTGAAGCTTGATCTTCACCCCGCCCTTGCGGAGCTCGCCTGCTTCGAGGTCGAGTTCGAACACCCCGAAACGAACACGTCGTGAAGAGAATTGCGGCGCCATAGCAGGCACCTTGCAGTTCGAACGAGTATACCACCCGCATTGAATAAGAGGAACGCTACGATTCAGGAGCGCCTCAAGCCCTTGCCGTATCAGCGAGTTACTTGTCCAGAATCAGTCCAGAGGAATTCCAGTGATCAAAGCTTGAAGACTGTCCGGCCGTAATCCACAATTGGTCCCATCACCAAGATTCGTCTTGGTCAAATCGACGAGGGGCTTCTACCAAGAAAGGAAGGACGATGAAAAGAAGATGTTCTCTGGGTCTGGCTCCCGCGCTGCTTGTGGCAGGCAGTGCGAAAGGCGGTGGCCGACGTATCGACATTCCTATGAGCGCGCCACGCTTCACCAATCACAGAAAGGCGGAGGCAGTGTTCATTACGGTCAGTGCTCAATACCCATCAAGGTTCTGATCAAGGCGCTGGCCCCGCTCCAGTAGCGGAAACAGCATCTTCCCAGACACTTGCTGAAGCGGCGTAGGACTCCTGTCCTGCGTCCGTGCGACGGAATCCAAAGACGAGGCGATTCAGAAGGGAGGGATCTGTGAGGACTCTGTGTAGTCTTTCGATCTTGGCGTTTATCCTGTCCGGCGGAGCATCGTACGGCCAGCGAAATCTGGAGAAGTTACAGGAAAAAAGGTCTGCTGACGGTGCAGTTCTGAAACCGGCCGACGAGGAATGTATAGGAAGCCGGCCTGCTGCCGTTGGCGACGTGACTGCGGTCACTAACGCGCACTCACCTGACTGCGGTAAGCACGACCTCTCAGGTGATGTGCTGGCAACTGAGTACAGTCCACAGGTTCTTAACGCTGGGGAACCCACAGTCAGCTTTGCCTCACTGGCGACGCCGAAGAGTGCCCGGAAGGCATACGCCAGAGCTGTTCGGCTGCTCCGCAGGAAGGAACCCAACAAAAGCGTCGCCGAACTTGAGAGGGCAGTGCAAATCTACCCGCGTTTCGCCGCCGCCTGGTATCTCTTGGAGGTAGTGAGTCTATCCCGCGGCGAGATCGACCACGCCCGGAGTGCTTTCCGCAACGCTCTCGAAGCCGATCCCCGCAATGTGGATCCTTATTTGCCACTTGTCCTGTTTGAGTTAAAGGGCAGGCACTTCACCGAAGCTGCCCAGCTTGCGGACGATGCGCTGCGGCTGGAGCCGAACCTGGCGGAGGCCCACTACTATCGGGTCGTGGCCTGCGATGCGCTCGGGAAGATCGACTGTGTCGGCCAGTCCGTCCGCGCCATCGTAGAAGGCGGCGCGGAGCGGCGCTATCCTGGTGTCCACGCCGTGCTCGGGGATATCTAT
>JAEHDI010001030.1 GCA_016880505.1 Bryobacterales bacterium
GGGCGACTTCGACCGGGGTGTCGAAGAGGCGGGACAGCATTCCCGCGGTCAGGACGCTCTCCTTCGAATCGTCGGCGAACACTTTGCCGTACTTGATCAGAACGACACGGCCGATCTCCGGGATGATGTCGCCGAGGTGGTGCGTCACCATGACGATGCTCGTGCCGCCGACAGCCAGATTCCGCAGAGCGCCGCTTAATTCGTGCCGCGCGCGGACGTCGAGGCTGTTGCTGGGCTCGTCGAGCACGAGAGCCCTCGGGTCGTGGACCAGCGCTCTTCCGATGAGCGTTCGTTGTACTTCACCGGCGGACATTTCGTGGATGCTGCGGTCGGCGAGGTGAGCAACCTCCAGACGGTCGAGCAGCTCCCAGGCCTTGCGTTGCATCTCCGACGTGACGTGATGATTCGGCCAGACACCGACACTGCTGAAGAAACCGGAGAGCACCATCTCGAGTCCCGAGATGTTCCAAGTGCAGGATTCCAGCAGGTCGGTCGAAACGATCCCGAGAAGCGCACGAAGGTCGAAGACGTTCCACACCTCTTCACCGAGGATGCGGACATAGGAGTCGGACGCCTCCAGCGGGTAACACTCGCGGGTGATGGTCTTGATCAAAGACGACTTGCCCGAGCCGTTCGGCCCCAGCACCGCAACATGCTCGCCGAGAGGGATGGAAAGAGAAAAGCCGTCGAGCGCGGGGCGCAGGCCGCGCCGAACGGTGATGTTGCGGAACTCGATCAGCGGCGGCGAAGGCTGCATACCGTTATCGCGCCGATTCCGCGGAGAAGTGGTAAACAGTAGTTGTGCGGTACTCGGCCCCTGGCCTGAGGGCAGTCGAGGGAAACGACGGCTGGTTCGGCGAGTCCGGGAAATGCTGTGTCTCAAGACAAAAGCCGTAGCGGAGGTTGTATGCCTTGCCGGCTTTGCCGTGAATCGTGCCATCGAGGAAGTTGCCGGTGTAGAATTGCACGCCGGGCTCCGTGGTCAGCACTTCGAGAATACGCCCTGATTTCGGCTCCGTCACCTTGGCCGCGAGTGCGAGTGCCCCGGCCTGGCCGTCGAGCACGAAATTGTGGTCATAGCCCTTTCCGCGTACGAGTTGTTCGTCTTTGCCGTCGATCCGCGCGCCGATCGCGGTGGGCGTGCGGAAGTCGAAGGGCGTTCCCTCGACGGAGCGGAGTTCGCCTATTGGAATCAGGCCGGCATCCACCGGCGTAAACCGGGCGGCGTTGATCATCATGACATGGTTCAGAATGTTACCCTCGCCCTGTCCGGCAAGATTGAAGTAAGAGTGATTCGTCAGGTTAAGGACAGTATCCTTGTCGGTGGTGGCGCGGTAATCGATTCGCAGCTCGTTGCGGTCGTTCAGCGAGTAGGTTACGGTGGCCGACAGGTTGCCGGGATAACCCTCCTCCCCGTCCTTGCTGAGGTACCTCATCTCGACGGCGGGGGCCCCGTCCACGGTTGTTTCCTTCGCTGTCCAGACGGCCTTGTCGAATCCCTTGACGCCGCCATGCAGAGCGTTTTCCCCGTTGTTTCGCGCGAGCTTGTACTCGACTCCGTTCAGCCTGAATCTGCCTTCGCAATTCGGTTGCCGTAGCGCCCGACGATGGCGCCGAAATAAGGATGGTCACCGAGGTAGCCGCAGAGGGAATCGAAGCCGAGGACGATGTCGTCGAGTTTGCCTGCGCGGTCCGGCGCCTTGAGGGAAACGACGATACCACCGTAGTTCGTGATCCTCACCTCGACGCCGCTCTTGTTTCGCAGCGTGTAGATGTCGACGTCCTGGCCCTCCGCTGTCTTCCCGAACAATTCTTTCGTCACCTTGACTCCTTCCTCGGTCTGCTTCCTGGCTCCCGGTCCACACGATAGGGCGGCCCAGAGGCCGAACGTCATCGCAACGTGCAGTGTTTTGCGCGGCATAGGCTGGGCCCCCGAAAGCCCGGGCGGCAAGGCAACAAGATACCACACGGGTGTGGGCGGCCCAGAGGCACCGCACGTTTCGGTAAGCTGGACGCTCCGGCCCGGTTAAGAGGACGGGACGACACACAATGATGCGAATCGCGGTCACGGAACCGGAATACAAGAAGGCCCGGGCTTTGTTTGACGGCGCGGACGGCATGGCGTGCATTCCGGTACTGCCGAACGAAGACGATCTCTGCGCCTCCATTCGTGAGCTTCAGGCGCGGCACGCAATCGTCGGCGCGGTCCGCTATGAGGATCTTCTATACCGGACGCTGCCGCCAGGGGGTGTTCTCGCGCGGTTTGGAGTGGGCCACGATGGCATCGACAAGGCGAGGGCGACAGCCTCGGGAATACTTTGCGTGAATACGCCGGGCGTGCTGGACGAGTCCGTCGCAGAATACGTCATGACGCTGCTGCTCGAAGCGGCACGCCACCTCGCGCGGCATGCCGAGGCGTGCCGGCGAGGATCGTGGGAGGTGCAGATCGGCAGGGAGGTGAGCGGCAAGCGCCTGGCGGTAATCGGTTGTGGCCCGATCGGACGCCTGGTGGGACGCGCCGCCGCGCACGGATTCCGGATGGAGGTCGTCGGCTGTGATGCCGCTCAGGTGGACAATACGGACTTGGCATCGCTTGGGTTCAGCCGGGTCGCCAGCGATTTCGCAGACGCAGTTGCAGGCGCAGATTTCGTCAGTCTTCACATTCCGGGGTCACCGCTGAACCGGCACTTTCTGAACCGGGAAAGGCTCGCGATGATTCCGTCCGGCGCGATCTTCATTAACACCGCCCGCGGTTCCGTGGTGGACGAGATCGCTTTGTTCGACGCGCTGGCAGCCGGATCGCTTGCGGGTGCCGCACTCGATGTGTTCGAGGAAGAACCGTACCGCCCGCAGGATCCGGCGAAGGACTTGCGGACTCTTCAGAACGTGATTCAGACGCCGCACGTGGCCAGCAGCACCCGTGAGGCATGCGACCGCGTGGCGGAACGGGCGCTTCGCAACATCGCGCTCGCCGAAGCGGGACGGTTCGTCGAAATGGACCTCTTGAATCCGGAAGTGCTGGCACAAGGAGATCACCGATGAGGAACCAGCCGCGGAAGTGTGTCGTGCGATGGATCTGGTTTCTCCTGACGGCACCGGCACTCGTGGCAGGGGAGGAAGCAATTGTCAGCGGGCGAGTGCTCGACGCGGAGACGGGCAAACCTATCGCGTGTACGGTCGCGATCCGAACCAGCAGCGGCACGCTGGTGACGGATCATCCGAGTTTTCGCGAGGGATTCCGCTCGGGCAGCGAATTCGAGAAAACGGTGCCGGCGGGAGAGACGGCGGTCACGGTCAGCCGGGGGTTTGACTACGTGTCTGTGGAGCGGAGGTTCGTGCTCGGAAAAGGAGACCGGCGCGAGCTGACCTTTGAACTGAAAAGGCGAACCCCGCTTCGTAAGGAAGGGTGGTACACCGGCGACAACCATGACCACATGGTGCACGGCGAGCGCATGGTTACTGTGGATTTCGCTTACGCCGCTCTGGCGGCGAGGTCGGAAGGGCTCGATTATCTCTCGCTCGCGCATCTCTGGAACCTTCCCCAAGCGACTCCGGAAAACCTGGATCGAGAGTGCCGGAACGTAAGCACGGACGACTTCCTGCTGACCTGGAACCTCGAGGCGCCGAAGAATTATTACCGCGGCGACGTCTCGAAGTGCCTCGGGCACGGCTGGACGGCAAGCATGCGCGGGCGCACCGAGGATGGCCGGGACGCCATCGGCGAATTGCTCGCACTGAGTGCTCACGATTACGAGAGCGACAAGGAGCCCGCGGCGAACTTCGAAAGCCACGCGCTGATTCATTCGCTGGGTGGAGTGGTGTCCTACAGCCATCCGTGCCGCTGGTGGTGGGGGAAGTGGGGCGGGCGTGGAATCTATCCGGTTGAGGAGAAGAAGTTCGTCTCCAACATGGCGGCGGAGCTGCCCTTCGACACGGTGGCCGGTCCGACGTACGACACGATCGACGTCCTGATGCAGCCGCATGAAACCGCCGCGAATGATTGTGCGCAGCAACTCTGGTTCCTGCTTTTGAACAAGGGCTACCGCATTGCCGCGAGTGGCTCGACGGATGCGACGTTCGACCGGCCGGGTGGAGGCGTACCGGGAAAGGTTCGGATCTACACGCGAATCCGCAGCGGGTTCAGCCTGCCGGCGGCCGCCGAGGCGATCAAGGCGGGACGGAGTTTCGTGACAAGCGGCCCGCTGCTGGTGCTGGAGATGAACGGCCACGGGAGCGGCGAAGTGGTGCGCATGCCGGCGTGCGGAGGAGCGCCATGCCCGGTCTCCATCAAAGGCACGATCCGGGCCTGGGCCTCCGGAGGAGCCGCTTCGGGCCTCAGGAAGGTGGAACTGATCCGGAATGGAGAGGTAGTGAAAACGTTCGAGCCGGCAGGCGGGAAGATCGAGATCGAAGCGGGTTTCGACCTGGTGGAGCGTGAACGAGCGTGGTACATCGCACGTGGTTACGGCGCTGATGCCGGGCACATCGCGATCACCAACCCGGTTTACTTCGAGCCGGAGGGCTCGCGTCCGCCAGAGCCCGCGCGGGCGCGGATCACCGCAGTCGTAAAGGACGGCATCACCGGAACGCCGCTAAGCGGAACATGGGAAGTGATTCGCATGGTGGGTAAGGAGACGATTACGGAAACGGCCGCCGGTTTTGTGGACGGTGCGGTTCGGCTGGAGGCTCCGGCAACGGCGCGGATTCGTGTGACCGTGCCGGGTTACGAGCCGCTGACCAAGAGCATCTTTCTCGATTCCCCGGCCCTGCTCGAATCTACGTTCCGCCTCCGCAC
>JAEHDI010001031.1 GCA_016880505.1 Bryobacterales bacterium
AGCAGCGCCGCGATACGATCGAGGCCGAGTTTCGCTGTCTTGACCTCGTTTCCGAGCGCGTAAAGAAACCGCACCGATTCCGGATAGTTCACTTTGGAGCCGCCCAGGTTTCAGAATAACCCGCTGCGAATCCGTCCCGCCGCGGGAGGCCCGTGTTACACTCACTGGTATATTGACGGCAGCTTTCGGTCGAGAAATGCCGCGGAAGACGCCTTGACATGGGAGGTCTTTGATGAGGGCAACATCGAGAATCGAGTCGCTCAGTTACGGGACCATTTACATGACCGGGTGCATAGTCGCGTTGTTCCTGTCCTTTGGACAACACAGCCCGCTCCAGCGTCTTCTCGTCCACACGGTCTGTTCCTGGGGCTACGTCATCTACTGGGTGCTCAATTACCAGTAGATTCTCCTCCGTTCCCGGAGTTCTCCCCTCCCTGATTTTGCCTTACACTGAGGTTGGACTTCCTCGATTGGACTTCATGGCACGGTGAGGCATCCGTGCGGGGAGGTTGGTATGCCGATGTTGCAGAAGTTGCTGGCCTACTTGGACGAGAAGCAAGTTCAGTACACGCATCACGCTCACCCGACTGCGTACACGGCGCGGGAAGTTGCCTCGGTGGAACACGTCCCGGCGCAGACAATCGCTAAGACGGTCGTGTATTTCAGCGAGAACGGCTATGGCGTCGTAGTGCTGCCCGGCGATAGCATGGTGGATCTCCATGCGCTGAGAGAATCGCTTGGTGTGGCCCGGCTGCGGCTGGCGACCGAAAGCGAACTGGGCGACCTGTTTCCCGACTGCGAGTTGGGAGCGATGCCTCCATTCGGCAATCTGCGTGACCTGCCGGTATACGTGGACGGCAGGCTGCCGGCCGAGGAGACGATTACCTTCAACGCGGGCACGCACCGGGACGTGATTCAGATGAAGTATGCCGATTTCGAGCGGCTGGTGAGACCCGCGGTACTGATGATCAGCAAACACGCAGCGGCGTGACACTGCTGGGTGAATTCCCACGAGCCACGAACCGCTGTCAGACTTTTTCCGCCTTCCAGGCGTCATTCTACAAGGAGCCGGAGACTTGATCTTTCGGGAAGTTGAAGACCCCGACCTGGTCGCAAAAGCGCGTCGGGGGAAGGTCGAGGCCTACAACCTCCTCATTTCACGATGGGAGAAGCGTATTTTCAATTACTTGCTGAGGCTGGTCGGCGATCGGGAGGATGCTCTCGACCTCAGCCAGGAAGTCTTCCTCAAGGCCTACCAGAACCTGGGAAAACTTCAGGACCAGACGCGCTTCGCCCCCTGGTTGTTCCGGATCGCCCACAACGAGGCGTTCTCCCATCTTCGCCGGCGGAGGCCGGAGGAGCCGTTCGAGGTTTTTCCGGTCGAGTCGGGCGCCGCCACTCGTCAGCCGCCGATCGAGTTGACACTGGCTGTGGAAACGGCGCTTCGCCGGTTGTCGGAGGAACAACACGAGGCGGTTTTGCTGAAGATCTACCAGGGATTCAAGTTCGAGGAGATCGCCGAGATCCTCTCCTGCCCGGTCTCGACGGTGAAGTCGCGGGTTTATTCCGCTCTCGACGTCCTGAAACAGATCCTGGCTCCAATTGACACGCGGGGTGTGGAATGAATTGCACTCAGGTGGATTTGAAAGGTTTTTCCCTGAACGAGCTTGAGTTGGACGGCCGTCAGATTGTCGAGGAGCACCTTCAGGTATGCCCGAATTGCCGGGAGGAACTGGAGCGCCTGTCCGTGACGCGCACAGCGCTGGCATCGTTGCGCGAGGAGGAGCCGCCGCGCCGGATTGCTTTTGTCTCCGACAAGGTACTGGAGCCCAGTATCTGGCGGCGTTTCTGGGACTCGGCGCCACGGCTGGGTTTTGCTTCCGCGGCGATGTTGTCGGTTGCGCTCCTGGTTAATGGATTCGTCCGTCCGCAGCCGGCGGCCGCGCCGGCGCCCATGGATAGCGCCACCGTGCAGGAGAAGATTGAGGCGGTGGTCGCCGGACGTGTTGCAGAGGCGGTGCAGAAAGCGGTGGCCGATTCCGAAGCCCGTTCGGCTCGGCGGACGGCCGACCTGCTCGCCGCAACCGAACAGCGTCTCGACCGGCAGCATCGAGCCGATCTGCTCACGGTCGAAGATAACTTCCGGGTGCTTCAAAAGCGAGTGAACATTTACTACCGGGCCAGCAACGACCTCGGGAGCGCTCAATGAGACGGGCTCTTTGCATCGCCGCCGTGCTGGTTGCGGCGGCTGACGCCGGCGATCCCCCAAAGCCGCGCGTAACCCGGGCGGAGCTTGCGGCGGTGGAGACCAGCTTCGACCAGCGCATCGCCAGACTCAGCGTCGCAGATGATCCCATGGAGGTGCTCGGGTCGACCCGCGGAGTCTACCTCGAGGGCTACGGCGCCGTATTCACCACCGAGGTGAACCTCGTGATCACGCCGCCCATCACCCCGTTCCGGATGAAGATCACCAAGGAAGAGGTAGCCCGTGTCCACCAGAGGAAACTCGAGCGGCTGCCGACGCTGAAACGCGCAATGCGCGCGATGCTTGTCTCCTCGGCCGCTTCGCTCGACGACGTCCCCGCCAACGAGCAGGTCGTCGTGGGCGTCACCCTGTTTTTCTTGAACTGGGAGGACAGGACGGGTCTGCCTTCGCAGATCGTCATGCAGGCGCCCCGGCGTCCGCTTCTGGAGTACAACCTCGGCACGAGCACCAGCGAGGCGCTGGAAGCGGCCATCCGCGAGCAGGTGTTCTAAACCATGCGTCTTGGAGAGATGTTGATTGCCCGTCGGCTGATCGAGCCGGAGGACCTGGAACGAGCCCTCGAGATCCAGCAGGAGCGCGGCGAGAAACTTGGCAAGATCCTCGTTGACCTTGGCTTCATCGCTATGCGCGACGTGCTGTCGGCGTTGTCCGAGCAGCTTGCCGTGCCGCTCGTAACGATCGACAGCCCGCCGCCCGTCTCCCCGGAGATCGAGGGCCTGAGCCCGCGCTTCATGCGGCAGTGCCGCTTCCTGCCCGTCGCCATGAGAGACTCCACTCTCACCGTTGCCATGGCCGATCCGCTCGACTTCGAGACCCTGTCCGCCGTGGGTGGCTTCACCGGGCTGAAGGTCGAACCGGTGCTGGCCGCGGAACAGGAAATCCTCGACGGCATCGACAAGTTCTTCGGAGAGGCGGAGAAGGGCGCCGCCGGCTTCGATGAGGACTCGGCCCAGGCGGCCGAGGATCTCGAACACCTGCGCGACATGGCCAGCGAGGCACCGGTGATCCGGCTGGTCAACGCGATGATCGCGCAGGCGGTCGAAAAGCGATCCAGCGACATTCACATCGAGCCTTTCGAAAAGGAATTCCGCGTCCGCTACCGCGTCGACGGTGTGCTCTACAATCAGGAGCCGCCGCCGCGCGAACTGAAGGCCGCCATCATCTCCCGTGTGAAGCTGATGGCGAAGCTGAACATCGCCGAACGCCGGCTGCCGCAGGACGGCCGCATCAAGATCAAGACGCTCGGCCGCGAGGTGGACCTCCGCGTGTCGACGCTGCCCACCCTGTACGGCGAGAGCGTGGTCATGCGCTTGCTCGACCGCTCGGCCGGCGATTTTTATGATCTGCGCCGCCTGGGCTTCGATGAGCACATGCTTAGCCGGATGGAGCACTACACCTCGCTGCCGCACGGTATACTTCTTGTCACCGGACCGACCGGCAGCGGCAAGTCGACGACTCTGTATTCGGCGCTCAAGCGCATCAACCAGCCGGACAAGAAGATCATCACCATCGAAGACCCCGTCGAGTACCAGATGGACGGGATCAACCAGATCCACGTCAATCCCCAGATCGGGCTGACCTTCGCCTCCGGGATCCGCCACATCGTCCGCCAGGACCCGGACGTCATCATGATCGGCGAAATCCGCGACCGCGAAACAGCCGACATCGCCATCCGCGCCGCGCTGACCGGCCATTTCGTTTACTCCACGCTGCACACCAACGACGCTCCCAGCGCCATCACCCGCCTCAGCGACATGGGCGTGGAGAACTACCTCCTCTGTTCATCGCTGGTGGCGGTACTGGCGCAGCGTCTCGTGCGCGTTATCTGCGAGCACTGCAAGGCGCCGGACGGCGTACGGACCGCGCCCGATGGCCGTCCGCTTCGCTGCTGGCGCGGCAAAGGCTGCGAGCGCTGCTTCGGCACCGGCTTCACGGGGCGCGTGGGCATCTTCGAGCTGATGGAGATGAATGAAGAAATCCGCAGCCTCATCATGAAAGACGCCGATGCAGCCCAGATCACCGTCGCCGCGCGACACCACGGGATGCGCAACCTTCGCGAGGACGGCTGGCTCAAGGTGGAGTCCGGCCTCACCACATGGGATGAGGTGATGCGTGTGACTCAGGAGTTCTGATGGCCAGCTTCCATTTCAGGGCGGTGGCCGCGGACGGGAAAGTCCGGACCGGCACGCTATCCGGCGAGACCGAGAAAATGGTGGCGATGGAGCTGCGGCGCCAGGGCCTCGCGCCCGTGTACGTCGGGCTGCAGCCGAAGAAGGCTTTTCAGTTGCGGCTGCCCTCCTTCGTCCGCGGCCGCCGGAAGGATGTGCTGTTCTTCACCCAGGAGCTTTCCACGCTCCTCAACGCCGGTGTGCCGCTGGACCGCGCCCTGGCAATCACCGCGGAGCTTGGTGAACGGCCGAACTTCCGCTTTATCGTATCGGACGTTCTGCGTGTCCTCAAAGGCGGGAAATCGCTGGCTGATAGCCTCGCCACTCACCCCGAGTACTTCTCCGAGCTGTACGTCAACATGGTTCGAGCGGGAGAGGCCAGCGGCGCGCTGTCGGTGGTCTTCGAAAGGCTCGCCGAGTTCGAGAACTCACGCGACGACCTGCGGAATTACATCATCTCGTCGATGATCTACCCCGCTTTGCTGTCTCTGGTCGGCCTCGGATCGATTCTTGTGCTGGTCAACTTCGTCGCGCCGCGCTTCGCGGCGGTTTTCGAGGAGTCGCGGATCCCGATGCCTCTGCCGACCCGCATGATGCTGGAGGCGAGCCGTCTGCTCCGGGCATACGGGTGGATCGCCGTGGTCGCCGTTGCCGGCGCGGGGGCCGTATTCTACTCCTACGTCCGCACCGCCGCGGGCCGGCTTTGGTGGGACACGCTCCGGCTCCGGGTACCATTACTCGGGGGAGCGCTGCGCCGTGCCGAGACGGCCCGTTTCGCCCGCGCGATGGGGACGCTCGTCGCCAACGGCGTCGGCCTGGTGCAGGCGATCGGTATTGCGGGCGCAATCCTGAATAACAGGCGAATCGCCGGCTCGCTTGACGCAGTGGCGCAGGGCGTGAAACGCGGCGAGGGCATCGCCGCGCCCTTGTCCCGTTCTGGGCAGTTTCCTCCGCTCGCCGGGCACCTGCTCACCGTCGGCGAGGAGACCGGACACCTGGACCAGATGTTCTCCCGCATGGCGGAGATATACGAGAATGAAACGCGAGCGGCGATCAGGCGGTTCACTGCGTTATTCGAGCCGATGGTGATCCTGGTGATGGGCGTGATCGTAGGCGCCTTGATCCTCAGCATGCTGCTCGCAATCACGAGCATTAACGAGGTGGCGGTGTAGTTATGAGCGATCGCAAGAAACGAAAACAAGCCGGCGTCACGCTGATCGAGATGCTGGTCGTCGTGACCATCATCGCGCTATTCGCGGCACTGGTCGGCCGGAACATCTTCCGCCAGACGGACAAGGCGCGCATCACAGCGGCGCGCGCGCAGATTGAAATCTTCATGGGGGCGCTCGGGCAGTACAAGCTCGATACCGGCGGCCTCCCGACTACAGATCAGGGACTGCTGGCCCTCTGGACCCGTCCCGCGGACGCCCCGCCGAGCTGGGACGGTCCGTACCTGGCAAAAGAGGTGCCATCCGATCCCTGGGGCAACGCCTACGTCTATCGCTTTCCCGGCGAGCACGGCGACATGCCCGACATCACCTCGTACGGAGCCGACGGCCAGCCGGGCGGCGAAGGTTTTAACGCCGACATCATCAGTTGGAAGAGCCAGTGAAACCATCTGGTGATCCGTTGAACGCCTGCCTGGCAGGCCTCCGAGCCGCGAGCGTTGTCGGTGCGCAGGCGCCGGAATCGACAGATCGGGAAATCAACAGATCCCAGAATGGCGTCACCCTGATCGAGATGCTCATCGTGGTGGCGATTATCAGCCTCATGGTGGGCATCAGTTACCCGTCCATTTCCTCTGGAGTCGATGCGCTCAGGCTCTCGTCCGCGTCTGATTCGATCGCGAGCTTCCTGAACGGCGCCCTCAACCGCGCTGAGCGGAAGCAGGTTGTGGTCGAGGTGACGATCTCCAAACTCGAGAACGCCCTGATCATGCGCTCCGAGGAGCCGGGTTTCGAACGCCGTCTTGATGTACCCCAGGGAGTGCGGATCACCGGCGTGCTTCCCGCGAACTTGGTCGATCCCGATGCTCCCCGCCATTTTCTGATGTATCCCGGCGGGACCTTGCCGAGATTCGGCGTGGAACTCGCCAACCAGCGGGGCGGCCGGCGGATCGTCCGCGTCGACCCGATTACCGGCAATTCGCAGGTGGAGCGGCCGGAAGCCCAATGAGAGAACGCGGGTTCACGCTGCTTGAGATGCTGGTCGCCACGGTGATCATGGGCGTGGCGGTCGTGGGACTGCTGTCGGCCATCTCGGCGTCTCTGCACAACGCTTCCAGGCTTACCGACTACGATCGCGCGGCGCTCGCCGCGAAGCGAAAGATGGACGAACTGCTGCTCGACTCCCGCCTTCCTCGCCTCTCCGTGCTCGAGGGCAGATTCGACGCGGAACCGGGAAGCGGGTTCGAAGGCGGCTGGAAAGCTAGGCTCTCGCCCTATGAGATGCCGCCGGCGACGGGCCCGAACACGCTGGTCTTGGAGCGTCTCGAACTGGAGGTCTGGTGGATGAGCGGCGGGCGCAGGCGCACCATCGCTCTAGAGGGTTTCCGATCCTCCACGGCGGCCGGTCTTGCGCCCGCGGAGGGCCAGCCATG
Organism: Bryobacterales bacterium; assembly: GCA_016880505.1. Classification (GTDB taxonomy): domain Bacteria; phylum Acidobacteriota; class Terriglobia; order Bryobacterales; family Bryobacteraceae; genus JAEHDI01. The sequence goes on from JAEHDI010001031.1 coordinate 7,034, forward strand.
AGGCGAACCCGCACCGCCGGCGTCACCCTAATGGAGTTGCTGATCGCGGTGTCCCTGTTGGCCCTGCTTGCCACCGGAATTCTGGCGGCGATGAGGATCGGCTTCAACGCGCTTGGCAAAACAAACCGCAGGTTGATGGACAACCGGCGTGTCGCCGGCGCGCAGCGCATCCTGGAACAGCAGATTGCCGGTTTCATTCCGGTTGTCGCCGATTGCCTGCCCGATCCCGAACGGCCGCCCGTGCCAGCGCCTTTTTTCCAGGGCGAACCACAATCGATGCGCTTTGTCTCTGCCTATTCGCTTGGGGAGGCATGGCGAGGATTTCCGCAAACCATTGAATTTACGGTAGTACCTGGCAAGGACGGGCGAGGTGTGATGCTTGTGGTCAACGAGCATCTCTACACGGGTCCTCGTGGTCCCGGACTGTTCTGCCTCGGCTCCGAGTTCGATCCCGAACTCGGCCGCCCGGCCCCGCGTTTTCGGCCGATCGAGGTCGGACCCCGCTCGTTCGTGCTGGCGGATAAGCTGGCATTCTGCCGATTCGCGTATCGGGAACTGATGCCCCCTCCGGTGCTCGAACGCTGGATTCCGCGCTGGACGGCTCCGCAGTGGCCGGCAGGGGTGCGGATCGAGATGGCCCCTCTGGAGCCCGATCCCGCGCGGCTCCAGCCGCTGACCCTGACCGCGCCAATTCGGGTGAACCGGCTTCCCGGGGAGGTGTATGCGGACTGAACGCCGTGCCGGGAAGCTCGATTGGTCCTCTGTTTACTTGCAGTTACGGAGCCGCTACCAAAGGGAGCGGAAGCTACAGCGAACGTTTTCAGCACCCCCTTCGGGCTCATTCTCCCGACGCGGCGGCGCCCTGCTAGTCGTAATGTGGCTGGCAGCGGCCCTGTCAGCCATCGCCTTCACGCTTGCCGGGACCGTCCGCACCGAGACCGAGCGCACCTCCACCGTGCTTGACGGAGTGCGGGCGTACTACCTGGCCACCGGAGCCATCGACCGCGCAGCCCTTTACATGCTCTGGGGCCGGCAGTTCACGATGCCGGACGGCTCGCCCCGCTATTACGCACCCTGGATGAACGCTCTGCACTTCTCTTTCGAGAGCGGGGAAGCACGAGTCGAGATTATCCCGGACACGAGCAAGATGAACATCAACACCGCGCCGCCAGAGGACCTCGTTCAACTTCTGCTTGCGCTTGGCGCGGACCCCGAGCGTGCAAATCTGGCATCGCAGGCGATCGTGGATTGGCGCGCCCCGCGGGTAGATGGTGAGCCTGGCCCGTTCGACCAGTATTATCTTTCCCTCACGCCGTCTTTTCCTTCGCGTCATGCGTCTTTTCAAGAGGTAGAGGAACTTCTGCTTGTGAGAGGCGTCACGCCCGAACTTTTCTATGGTGGTTTCGTTCGTAGCCCTGAGGGGCGCTTGATCCGAACGGGAGGGTTGCGGGACTGCGTTTCAGTGTCCGGTTCGTCCCGCGAGTTCGACGTGAACACCGCTCACCCGGCCGTGCTCGCGGCGTCGGGACTTGACCCCGGGACGGTGGCGGCGATCGTCGAGACGCGCAGCCGGATGCCGTTCCGCTCCCAAGAAGATTTGAACGCTTTAGGGATTCCGCCCGGCGCCGGTCGCCTCCGCATCGGCGGCAACAAGATCTTCACGCTGCGAGCCACCGCCCGCCTCCAGGTGTCTGACAAAGAATTCTCCGATCTTCGGCGGTCCGTGGCGGCGACAGTGAAGCTTGAGGCCTCGCCTGACGGGCGTCCCTACCGGGTGCTCCGCTGGTACGACAACGTTTGGGTGCAATGACTGCTCACGACGTAAGAAGAATTCTGGCCTTCGGGACCGGTGTGGGCCTCGAGATCGGGGACCGCGACCTCCGGGTCGTGGTCGTGCGCATTCGCCCGTCCAGCGTGAGCGTTCTCGGCTCCACGACGATCTCCGATTTCCGCGGCCGTCCGGCCGCGGAATGGGGAGCTGAGTATTCCGAATTCCTCCGGGCCGCCGGCGCGGGTCACGTGGCGGCCTTCGCACTGCTTCCGCGGCGCGAGGTAATCGTGCGCCACGTCAATCTTCCCGGAGTAGCTGACAGGGACCTTGGCTCCGCCATCGAGTACCAGATCGATGCCCTCCATCCATACGGCGAGGGCGAGGTTCACTATTCCTGGGCCCGGCTGGGCGACAAGTCCACTGTGCTTGTCGGCATCACTCGCCGGACCGTAATCGCGCAGTACCACGAGGTGCTCGGCGAAGCCGGAATCAAGCTTGCCGCCCTTACGTTCTCCGCCGCTACGCTGTATTCAGCAGCGCGTTTATTCGGCGCGCCTCCCGCGGACGGCTTTCTTGCGCTGGCGGGGCAGGACGGCGAAATGGAGTTGTACGGGGAGAGCGCGTCCCGGCCGGTCTTCTCGGCCGTCATGGGTGGGCCTCCGGAGAAAGCCACGCCACTGGCGGCAGCAGAACTCCGCCTTGCTCCCGACGCCGCGTTGCTGTCGCTTTCCCAGATCCTTCCCGCGCCGAAACTGGCGCCCGCCGATTTCGACGTGGAGCGCTTCGCCCTTCCGTACGCGGCGGCGCTGGCGGCGGCGTCTCCCAGGCTCGCCCTTCCGGTCAATCTGCTGCCGCCAGATCTCAGGAGCACCAGTTCCCGGACGATGTTCGTGCCTACCGCGGCGCTGGCGGCAGTTCTCGCCGGCCTGCTGGTGGCCTTGGCGGCTCAAGCGCGTCTTCAGGAGCGGCGACACCTTGAGGCTGTTCAGGCCGAGATCGCAAAGTTCGAGCGGCGTGCGTCGAGGGTGGCTGCGGCGGAAACCGAAACCGGGAAACTGCGGGCGCGAATCCGCCTGCTTGACGCATTCCGCCAGCGCACGGCCTCGGATCTCGACGCCGTCAAGGAAATCACAGCCCTGCTGGCGCCTCCCGCCTGGCTCAGTTCCCTCGAGTTGACACGCGATTCGCTGAGCCTGGCTGGAGAGATCGAGCAGGCGGCTCCTCTTCTTAAGACTCTCGACGGTTCGCCGCGATTCCGCGGTTCGGAGTTCACGGTACCGATCCTGCGTACCGCAAAAGTGGAGGTGTTCCGCATTCGCGCTTCCCGGGAGGAGGTCGCGCCATGACGCTTCAGAAGCGCGACAAGCGGGCGCTGGTGATTCTGGGGGCGGCGGCCGTAGCGCTGATCGTCTGGAACTACTTGCTGACCCGCGAGTCCACCACCCCTGTCGTCTCCGCCGCCGGCAGCATCCCGGCGGCCGAAAAGCGGCTCGCCCGGCTGCGCCGGACGGCTGCCCTCCTTCCCGCCCGGGAGGAGACGCTGAAAGCGGTGAGGGATCAACTGGCGCTGCGGGAGAAGGGCCTGATTCAGGCTGAGACCGGACCACAGGCGCAGGCGCAATTGCTTCAGATCCTCCGCCGGTTGACCGCCGCCCAGTCCATCGAGGTCCGTACCGTCGAAATGGGGCAGGTGAGACCGCTGGGCGACGACTACGGCGAGGTGTCAGTTCCGGTGACTTTTGAGTGCCGGATCGAGCAACTGCTGAATCTGCTCGCCGACCTTACTTCGCAGACCGAAGCCGTCGCCGCCTCCGAGGTGCGCATCGGGGTGGCAAATGAAAAAGAGAAGATGATCACGGTGAGGCTGACCGTGTCCGGCGTCGTGCCGCGCCGTCTCGTGCCTGAGAAGAAAGGAGTGGCACGCTTTTGACCCTCCGCAAGAAGCTGCTCTTGTTGAATCTCGTGCTGCTCGCGCTGATCGCGGCGGTATCCTGGCGCTTGCGGCAGGAGTGGCTCGCCGCCCGTGCTCGCGAGCAGAAGGTGCTCCGGCAGGCGTTGAAGCCCGTCCCCGCGCCGCCTGTGTCCCCGCTCCCCCAACCGAAGCCGGTCACCGCCGCCGCTTACGACGATATCGCCCAGAAGGTGTTGTTCTCGAAAGACCGGAATCCCGTTGTGACCATCGAAGTTGCGCCGCCAAAGCCGCTGCCTCCCTTCCCGGTTTCTCACGGAGTCATGAACCTCGGCGACGGCCCGATGATCCTCCTTAGCGAGCAACCAGGCAAACCTCACCGTGCGTACACGCCGGGCGACAAGGTCGGCGAATACAAGCTCGTGGCCGCGAACAACGAGGAAATCGTTTTGGAGTTCGATGGCCGGCAAGTCAAGAAGCGGCTCGACGAGCTGATCGACCGGAGTGCGAAGGAGGAATCGGCGCCGGCCCCCGCCGCGGGGCGGCGGGCGGCCGCGCAACACGCGGCGCAACCCACGAGTCCCGCCGCCGGCTCCCAAAGTGGTCCGGGCGCCGTGATGTCCGGCGAAGTTAGAGCGTGCTTGCCGGGCGACACAGCGCCGGCGGGCACGGTGAACAACGGGCTGCGCAAGGTGATCACGGAGTCGCCCTTTGGCAAGGTCTGCCGCTGGGAACCGGTGCGCTAGACATGAAGATATATAGGACAAACGTAAGATGAAACGGATTCTACTGCTTCTGCTGTCACTCGCTCTGTTCGCCTTCGGCGCGGAGGAGAAGAAGAACGCTCCTCGACCGAAGCCGGGACAGAAAGCGCAGGAAGTCGCCTTGCCAGCAGGCGCGCAGGAAATTGCTCCCTACACATACCGGTACAAGGACGACCAAGGCAAGACCTGGATCTACCGCCGCACGCCGTTTGGGCTCGCAAAATTCGAAGAGAAGCTGGACGACAAAGCCGACGAGATCGCGCCCGAAAATATGAGGGCCTTCGAAGAAGGCGATAGCGTCCGATTCGAGCGCCCCACTCCGTTTGGGACAGCCCGTTGGGTGCGCAAGAAGAGCGAACTGAATGGCGTGGAGAAGGCCGCGTGGGAGCGGGAGCTGAAACGCTCCGCCAAGACCGCGGACCGGAAGCAGGAGCAGTCACAAGCGAAGTCGCAACAATGAGGAAGCCGATGAGATTCTGGATTTCGACCGGAACCATGTGGGTGGTGCTGGCCGCGGTGGCGCTCGCGCAGCAGAAGCAGCCCGAGCCTATTCAAGTGGTTCCTCCGCCGGGCTTCGGCCCGCGCGTCGCGCCGCCCGCCAGGACGGGAACGCCAAAATCCAAGAGAACCAAGCCGCAGCGGGAGCAATCGAAGCCCGCGGCGGAGTCGGCGAAACCCGAAGCACAGCCGATTAAGCCAGAAACACAGCCGGCCAAGGCCGAAGCCAAGCCCGAAGCCGGCCAGCCCGGTGCCGCCCCCGCGCAGCCCGCGCCGCAGGAAGTCGCGCCCGTAAAGCCGGGACCGGTAACACTCTCGCCGACGCCTTCCGGCCGTTTTGTCTTGAACCTCGAAAATGCCTCGCTTATTCAGGTCATTGAGATCCTGACCCGCCGTCTCAAGCTGAACTACATCCTCGACCCTCGCGTGAACGTGAAAGGCGGCGGAATCACCCTGAATACCTTCGGTGAGCTCAAAGAGGTCGACATCCGGGCTCTCCTCGACACTATCCTGCGCATGAATGGCGCCGCGATGGTACAGGTCGGGGAGTTGCACCGGATTGTGCCACTCACCGAGATCACGCGCATGCCGCTTAGCCCGCAGGTCGATCCGAAATCGATTCCGGAAGACGAGCGAGTGGTGCTCAATCTCATCTTTCTCAAGTACGCCACTGTGACCGAGATGGCAAAGATCCTCGAGAAGTTCCTCGGCGAGGGCGCCGTCATGGTCACTTACGAACCGGCAAACCTGCTGCTGGTGCTCGACAACAACCGCAACATGCGGCGGACCATGGAACTGGTCGCGTTGTTTGACAGCGGGGCCCTCGCCAGCCAGAGAGTGCGGCTTTTCGAAGTGAAAAACAATCGGCCGTCGGACCTCGTGAAGGACCTGGAGACAGTGCTTCAGGGTGCGTCCTTGACAGGCAAGCTCGGAGGGGTGCGTTTCCTCGCGTTGGACCGGATCAATACGATCATTGCGGTGGCTCCGAACCCCGGTGTTTTCGAAGAAGTGGAAAAGTGGCTCGGCAAGCTTGACGTGGCCGTGAAGACTACAGCCGGTGCGACCGACAATTACGTCTATCGTGTGAAATATGGGCGGGCGCCAATGCTGGCGACAGCCATCATGCACCTGTATTTGGGAATTCCCTTTTCCGGTTTTGGTTATGGTGGCGGGATGTATGGTGGCGGGATGTACGGAGGAGGCCGCCGGGGCGGTTACGGTGGCTACGGAGGGTTTGACGGTGGCGGCTACGGAGGCTATGGTGGCGGCTACGGAGGCTATGGCGGCGGCTACGGAGGCTATGGCGGCGGCTATGGAGGCTATGGCGGCGGCTATGGGATGCCCGGCGGCTACTCCGGCTACGGTAGAGGCGGGTACGGAGGATCCGGGCGTGGATACCCCGGGTCGGGTTACGGTGGCGTCTCGCCGTACATGATGTCTTCCGGCGGAACCGCGCCGCCGGTCGCTACAGGTGCCGCCGGGACAGTAGGAGCCACAGCGGGCACGCAGCAGGCCCTTCCCTCGGGTGCGGTCACAAGCCCAGACATGACTGGTTCGTATCTGGGTTCGTGGGACTACGGCCTGCCGGAAGGTATTCCGCGGATTGTTCCGAACCCTCTCGACAACTCGTTGCTGATCCAGGCCACGCCGCAGCAATACGAGCAGATCCTCAAGCTCCTTCGCGATCTCGACGTGCCCCCACGCCAGGTCCTGATCGAAGCGAAAATCTATGAAGTTTCGCTGACCGGGGCGTTCGCGGGCGGAGTGAAGGCGTACCTCCAGCGCAAAGGCGCCACCGGCACGGGCGCGGCCACCTTTGGTAGGCTTCTTCAGGGGACCACTTCCGGCGCCGGGCTGACTCTTACCGCCGGCATGCTCGTCGGCGAAAGCCGGGAGTTGCTCGGCATCCTGACGGCCCAGGAGACTCAAGGAAAGACCCGGCTGATCTCGGCGCCGAGCGTCATCGCCACCGACAGCATCCCGGCAAGCATTAACGTCG
>JAEHDI010001032.1 GCA_016880505.1 Bryobacterales bacterium
GCTCCAGGAACATCAAGTACTCGCCCAGCGTGGTCCACTGGATCCCGTACCTGATGTCCCCCTGGCGGCCGATCAGTTCCTTCTTCATCGAGTCGTTGAGCGGCCCCATCGACTCGCCCTCGCCCATCACTTCGAGCGTGACGCCTTGCCGGATGTTGCTCTGCGACCGCCCGTCCTCGATGAGCGACTCGTTGGCCCAGCTCATCATGTTGATGAAGCCAGGCGCCACCGCCATGCCCTTGAGGTCGAGATCGACCCGTCCTGTCGCTTTCCCAAGTTCTCCGACGGCGGCAATCTTGTCTCCGCGAATCGCCAGATCCCCCCGGAACGGCTTCCCGCCGCTGCCGTCATAGATCATGCCGTTCCGCAGCACGGCGTCGTATTGAATAGGCCGCGAACAGCCAGAGAGGAAGAAAGATACGAAGCACAGAACAATACTGATCGCCCGCATGGTAACGAGTATAGAGCCATCGGGCCGGTAGAAATTACACGCCCTACTGAACGCGCCCCGGGCAAAACTCCAATGCAATGGCCATCTTCCGGTTTGGCGCGATAAGTGCGAGGAAGGACCCGTCTCTAGCCCAACAACTCAGAGGAACTGGGATGTTTCTCAATGACTGGGAATGTTGTTGCACATCCTGCCAGGCACGTCCAGCCAGTGTTTTCCAAGGAATCGAGATTAATCGTCCGAAGGTCGCTGGCGGCCGTTGCCAGTCAGCGGTCTATCCGGCGGGATCGATTCTGTTCCTGCAGGACGAGCCGGCTCGCTCGGCACTGTGTATCCGGTCGGGACGGGTGAAATTGTCGGCCACTGCTCCCGACGGCCGGACGGTGATTGTCGGAATCGCCGCTGCGGGTGACATCCTCGGCGCACGAGCGCTGCTCTCTGGCCGTCCTCACGACATGACAGCGGAAGTGATTGAGGAAACAGCAACGTGCGCCATTCTGAAGGACGATTTCGTGACCCTGCTTCGCTCTAACAGCGAGGTCGCGCTCAGGGTGGCCGAGCGGATGGGTGGTGAGGCCGCCGAGGCGTATCGCCAGCTTTACGCCGCTGTATTCAAGGAACCCGCAGAGCGACTGACCGAGTTGCTGCTTCAACTTTGTGGGACTCACGGTGAGCCGACTGCCGAGGGAATCCACCTTCGCACCAATCTGTGCCAGGACGAAATGGCTGCGCTGGTCGGGGTTTCGCGTCGGACTTTGAACCGTTCGATCGCGAAGCTGCGGCGCCTCGGGATCATCGACTGCCGACGCAAGTCCATTGTGATCAGGGACTTGGATGCCCTTCGCGGGTGGTTGTCCGGCCAGGCTCTCGGGCTTGGCGCCACCCGCCTCGCCGACTGACCTCCCCGAATGTGCCAGATGGCCTCGAACGGCCGGCGCCCTTCGTGTTACTCAATACGAAACGCTGTTCAAAAACGATCACGAGGAGGCAGTTTATGCACATTTTTCGCGTATTTTCGACGCGTTTTCGGCGCATTTTTGCCGTTTGTGCCGTGCTTGCCGGCGCATGGGTCACTTTGAGCCGAGGCGCCGTCCCTTCGGCTCTGTTTCAGTACAACGTTCTGGAGGTGACGAACTCGCAACCGGGGCAGACGCCCTCGGTGCGGTTTTCGGTCACCGACCCGACGAACGGGAACGCTCCGTACGACATCACGGTGCACGATTCGTTCAACACGGCGAACGGCGCACGCCTGTTCATCCAGATCGGCTGGGACACACGTGACTATCACAACACCGGCAGCCAGAGCGAGACGCTCAACAGCCCGAAGAACGCCGCCCAGCCGATCCCGGTCAATGCATTGGCGTCTCCGCAGAAACACTACATTAACGGCGCTTGGGACGGCTCTTTTGTCGTGACAGCCCCGCGGCCGATTCCGGCGACGGCGCAGGGATCGGGGAACGCGGCAATGGAGGGGCGCCTCGTCGAGTTGGTTGGCGGTGTGTGGGTCCAGGTCGCAGTGCGCAGCGCGTTCAAGTTCTTTGCCATCACGGACCCTTCGACGGTTCCGAGGCGGGCGGTCGTGGACGTGAACAAGTGTAAGAACTGCCACGGCTCCGTTGCGCCTCCGCTGGTCGTGCATGGGAATAACCGGGCTGAAGAGGTCATGGTCTGCGTAGGGTGCCACAACCCGAATGCAACGGACATCGCCTACCGGACCTCAGGAAAGGAAACACCGATCGATTTCAAGAACATGATCCACGCAATCCACGCCGGCAGGATGCGCCACAACCCGGAGGTGATCATCGGCTTCGGAGGTTCGGTGAACGACTTCAGCTACGTGGACTTTCCGGCGAGCCTGGCGGACTGCCAAAGGTGCCACATTCCGGGCGCATACAGTTTGCCGCTCGGCAAGAACGTGCTTGGGACGACAGTTGACACGCGAAGTGTACTCGACGCCGGCGGCAAGGTGGTGGACGGCGATCCGACGAACGACTTGAACATCACGCCGACCGCCGCAGTCTGCTCGGCTTGCCACGACGGCAACGAGGCCCGAAGGCACATGGTGGAAAAAGGCGCCTCATTCGGTGCGCTGCAACAGAGTATCGATTCCGGAAGGGTCCGCGAGCGCTGTGCGACCTGTCACGGCGCAGGCAGGGAAGAGGACGTAGTCAAGGTCCACGCTGAAGAAGCGCGCGAGAGTTCAAGCGGGCAAGACGTCCACGAGGAAGAGCGCGACGACCACTGATGTAGCGTCTCTCTTGACGCAGGCGGCACGTCCGTGAAAGGCTGAAGAATCCCTGGGATTCTTCAGCCATGACACACGAAGAACGTAACTCCGCACGGAACCTTCCCCCGATGCCGGCGCGGCGGGAAATGCTCGTGGGCTCCGCGGCGATGGCCGCGTTTCTCGCCGGACGCGCGGCGGTCGCCGGGCAGACAAAGGAACCCGTCCGCCACAAGCCCTCGTCGCGCGCCTACGCGATGAAGAAGTCGATCAACCTGTGGGCCTTCCCGTACCCGAGCCGTTGGACGCTCCAGGATTGCCTGCGACTGGCGAAGGACGCCGGGTTCGACGGGGTCGAGCTGAATTTCGACCTGGAGAGCGAATTCTCGGCCAAGGCGTCCGACGAAGACATCAAAGGAATCCGCCGGATGGCAGAGAAGACCGGGATCGCGATCAGCGGCGTCTGTTCGTTTCTCTTCTGGCCCTACCCGATGACGGCCAACGACCCGGAGAAGCGGAAAAAGAGCCTGGAGTTTGCGAACCGGATGATCGAAGCCGCCGCGCTGCTTGGAACGGAGAACCTGCTTGTGGTTCCGGGCGCCGTGTACGCGCCCTGGATCGAGAACTTCGATCCGGTGCCGATCGACGTCTGCGACCGCCGCGCCCGGGAAGCGGTGCGGTCACTGATTCCGAAGGCCGAGAAGGCCGGGGTCTACCTCAACATCGAGAACATCTTCACCAGCGGGTTTCTGTTCAGCCCCCAGGAGATGAACACGTTTGTCGACAGCTTCGGCAGTGACCACGTGCAGATCCACTTCGACACGGGCAACATCATGGAGTACCAGTTTCCCGAGCACTGGGTGCCCCTCCTCGGGAAGAGGATTCGAAATATCCACTTCAAGGAGTGGGACAAGCGGACACACGAGTTCAACCTGCACACGTTCCGAACGCTGCTCGACGGGACGACCAACTGGCCGGCGGTGATCGAGGAGTTGAACAAACTCGACTATCGTGGCTATCTCACCTTCGAATACTTCCACCCCTTCAGCCACTATCCCGAGGCGCTGATCTGGCAGACCTCCGACGCCCTGGACTGGATGCTAGGGCGGAAGGGGTAGAAGCTGGTTGTCGCTAAGCTTTCAAGTTTCCGGTGGTGCGGAAATCGGCGATCTCCGCCTCGGTCAGCGTCACGGCGACGGGCGCCGGGTTCGGGCCGCCCTTTGCCAGGCGTTCCTTGTCCACTCCTCGCGATCCTCCCGAGCCGGTCACGGCCGCGCTCTGGGGGCTCGACTCGGTCGTGCCGAGCGGGTTCCGAAGACTCGCCATACTGAAACGGCTCTTCTTCTTCGGCTCTTCTTTCTTAGTCTCGCCCGCCAGGCCGGCGGCCCCCGCTTCGACGGCGGCGATTTGCGCGAGGTCGACGGGCTGGAACTTCACGTTGCCCGTATACCGCTCCGCCAGCGTCGCGCCGGGGTCTCCGGACCGGCTTTGCACCATGGCGTCGAGTTTCTGCATACGCTCATCCATCTCGGGGTGCGAAGCGAACAGGCCCTGCCGCTGGCTCGAAGAGCCGTTCCTCTCTTTCAGGGTGGCCAGGAACATCCCCAATCCGCCGCCGGCGTAACCTGCCCCGGCGGCAAACCCGAATCCTTGCGTGTCCGCATCCAGTTCATCCGCGCGTCCGAATCCGGCGAACACGACGTTGTATGCTTCATCCGTCAGGCGGCGGAAGAGCTCGGGGTTGGACGACACGTTTCGGTCCTTCGCCGCCATCTGCACCACCTTCCCCTACTGGATCGCGCGGATCGTGTGCTGCTGCGTCACGTGAGCGACCTCATGAGCGAGCACGCCCGCGAGTTGCGACTCGTCCTTAACCAAGGCCAGCGCGCCGCGGGTGATGTGGATGAATCCGCCCGGCGCCGCGAACGCGTTCACGCCGTCGGTGTCCAACACGATGAAGTGGAACGGCATGGTCGAGCCGCTTTTCCGCGCGACCACCGTGCCGACCAGAGACACATACTTGTGCACCGCCGGGTCCTGCACCACCCCGTATTTCGTACGGATGCGGGAGCTGATCTCCTCGCCCAGGCGGACCTCCTCTTCAGGGGTCAGTTCGACGTCCTTCAGCTTGTCGGTGACCTTTTCCACCTTTTCGATCCGCGACGTGATCCCGCGCGGGAACTGCGCGCTGCCCGGCAGGCACGGCACGAAAAGACTCGACATGACGAGCGCCACTATCCCAGATCTCATAGCCTCCTCCTTCACAAATCGCTTCTCAAAACATCGTCAGTGCGTTGCCGCCGAGGACGGCTCGGCGGCCCTGGCTTCCTTTGCCCTCAGCTCTTCTTCGGACACGCATACCTCGAAGATTGCCACCTCGCGGTTCTTTCCTTTTACTTTGACTTTGCCCAGCGGCCGTATGAAGTAGTCCCCACGCAGCCGGTTTCGGGTGAATTCGCTGATGATGATATGACTGCTGAATTCCTTGTTCAAAGACTCGAGCCTGGAGCCGAGATTGACGTTGTCGCCGATGACGGTGTAGCTCAGAGTACGCTCCGAGCCCACGTTGCCGACGATCACGTCGCCGGTGTTGATGCCGACGCCGATATCCAATGCGGGGCGGCCTTCCTTTCCCCACCGTTCGTTGAGCAATTTCAGCTCACCGAGCATGGCCAGCCCCATGCGAACCGCGTTGTCGGCATGATCCGGGTCCCGGACGGGCGCGTTGAACAGCCCCATGATCATGTCGCCGACGAACTTGTCGAGTGTCCCCTTGTGCTCGAACAGCAGCTCGACCATGCGGGAGAAGTATTCGTTCAACTGGCGGATAACGTCCTCCGGGTCGCGCGATTCCGAGAACGTGGTGAACCCCCGGATGTCCGAGAACAACACGGTCATTTCGCGCCGCTCTCCGCCAAGGCGCGCTTTGGAAGGATCCTCGATCAGTTCCTTGACGACTTCGGGAGAGACGTAGCGGGAGAAGAGCGCGCGGATCTGCCGCTTGGACCGTCCCTCGACGAAGTAGCTGTAGGCGACGCTCGCGAACTGGGCGACCAGCAGGCCGGTGATCGCGGGCACGGACGGGAGCCACGTTCCCTGCCGGAACAAAAGGAGTACCGCCGCCGCCCCGCCGGATGCGACCACGAGCGCGACAAGGCTCGCCCACCAGAAGTTGAAGGTCACGCCGGCCACGCCGACCAGCGCCGCGCACACGACAAGCAACGCAAGCGCCCAGCCGCGGGGCGCCGGACGCAGGAAGGAACGGCTCAGGATGTCATCCACGACTGAAGCGTGGATCTGCATGCCGGGAAACTTGCCGGTCTCGCCGAACGGGGTCTGGAAGACGTCATGGAGGCCGGAGGCCGTGGTCCCGACGAAAACGATCTTGTCGCGGAACGATTGCGGATCGATCGCCGGCGTCCGCCCGTCTTCGATCTGGGCTTGGGAGAGCAGCCGATCCCAGAACTTGTAGGTTCGGTAAGCGCGCTCGGTCCGGGCGGCGTCGCGGAACGCGGGCGCGCGGTAGTTCACGAGCATGTGGCGGGCGCGGATCTTCTCCACGTACTCGACGTCCAGGTCGATGAGCGGGATCGAGAGATCGCCCAGGTGCAGACCGTCGCGGTCGAGCCGGACGCGGGAGGGTTCGATCCCGAGCACGGCCATGGCGGTGGCGACTGCAAGCGACGGGTAGTAGTTGTCCTTCTGCCGCACGAACGGAACGGCGCGGCGGACCGGCCCGTCTTCATCGAGCACGAGGAACGTGTGGCCAAGGGCGCGGCTTGCGGAGCCAAGCTCGCCGAAGGGAAGCTTGACGCTGCGGTGTTCCTCCACTTCGCGGCCGAGCAGGTAGCCGCCGGGCGCTGAGGCCGGCGCGGAGACGTACGAGTCACTGACGGCGACGGAGTGAATCACGTTGCCCATGCGCCGGGTGGCGTCGATGAGTTCCCGGTCGCGGGAGGCCCCTTCGGGTCCGCGATCTTCTTCGAGGAGGAGCAGGTCGAAGGCAACC
>JAEHDI010001033.1 GCA_016880505.1 Bryobacterales bacterium
GACTCGGCTCCGATCTTCCGCTGGTGGCGCGAACTCGGGAACCCGTCGCCGCTCCTGATGAGTCTTGACGAAGTGCGAACGTCGACCGATTGTTTTCCGATCGAGTTCCATGACATCCGCGGGCGTCACCGCATTCTGTCCGGCGAAGATGTCGTCAAGGACCTCGAAGTGGATACGTCGTTTTACCGGGCGCAGGTCGAACACGAGTTGCGCGCCAAACTGCTGCGGTTGCGGCAGAAGGCGGCCGGCGTTCTCGGCGACAAGGAGCTTTTGTGGAGCCTGCTGTCTGACTCACTGTCCACTTTTTGCGTTCTCTTTCGCCACGCCTTGCTGCTGGCGGGTGCGGAATCGGGCTTTGAGAAGCGGCAGGTCATCGCGAAGACCCGGGAACGGTTCGGAATCGACCCGTCGCCCTTTGAAGCAATCCTCGATTTGCGCGAGGGTAAGCGGAAACCGCGTGACGTGGATCCTTCTCCGCTCTTCGAGAGCTATCTGGTTCAAGTTCAGACGGTAATAAACGCCGTGGATCAACTCGAGAAATGACGAGGTGCATATGAAAGCTGTGGCGATCGTATTGGGCGTGCTGTTGCTCGCCGGCCTGATCTTCGGAGGCAAGCTGGTCGGGATTCGAAACGAGTTGGTAACCCAGCGCGAGTCAATCAACGGGGCGTGGGCCCAGGTGGACGTCGCATTGCAGCGGCGCGCCGATCTGATCCCGAACCTCGTGGAAACCGTGAAAGGGTTCGCCAAGCAGGAGCGGGAAGTGATGGAGTCCGTCACGAGTGCCCGCGCTGCCCTGCTCGGCGCGCGCACACCGCAAGAGAAGATCGACGCGAACACACGCCTCGACGGCGCCCTCGGCCGGCTGCTCCTGGTAGTGGAGAATTATCCGAACCTGAAGTCTAACGAGAACTTCCTGCGCCTGCAGGACGAACTCGCCGGGACCGAAAACCGGATTGCGGTCGAACGGCGAAAATACAACGAAACCGTCCAGCGGTACAACACAACCATCGAGCTGTTCCCCAACAACATCGCTGCCTCGCTGTTCGGTTTCGCGCGCAACGACGCATACTTTAAGACGGAGCCTGCTGCGCGTACGGTTCCGAAAGTGGCGTTCTAGTGTAGTGCCACAAGAATGCACTTTATCCGCCAGGGTGTTTGGTGGCGCAGGCCAATCGTCTTCCGTGGCCTGCGAGGGCGGCAGACGGAAAAAACCGATCGTCCGCTCCACCCGACATAAGGCCCGGTAAGTGACTTTTATGGAAACCTTCCGCAATTACATCAACGGGGAGTGGGTCGAAGGAACCACCTTCGAGAATCGCAACCCAGCCAATGTCGACGAAGTGGTCGGCCTGTTCGTTCGCGGTTCGGCGGCTGACGTTGAGGCGGCCGCCGGAGCGGCCGAGGCTGCGCTCGGCCCGTGGTCGAGCCTCCCAGCGCCGGCTCGAGGGAACTACCTCTACAAAATCGCGGAAATCCTGGACCGGAAGTTCGAACAGCTCGCCGGCGAGATGACCCGGGAGGAGGGAAAGACCCTTCCGGAAGCCAAAGGAGAGGTCCGCCGCGCCATCAACATTTTCCGGTATTTCGCCGGGGAGGGATCGCGGCTGCCCGGCTACCTCGTGCCCTCCGAGCGAGACCGTGTGCACATGTTCGCGGTCCGGAAGCCGGTCGGCGTGGCCGGACTCATCACACCGTGGAACTTTCCGAGTGCAATTCCAGCGTGGAAGCTCGCGCCTGCGCTCATTTGCGGCAACACCGCTGTGATCAAGCCGGCGTCGGCCGCGCCGCTGAGTGCGTGGCGTATCGTCGAGGCGTGCCACGAGGCCGGCGTTCCGAAGGGTGTTGTGAACTTCGTCGCCGGCCCGGGCGGTGAACTCGGAAAGACGCTCATCAACGCGAAACCGGTCAAGGCGGTGTCCTTCACAGGCTCTTGTGAAGTTGGCCACTGGCTCCACGGCGAAGCGTCCAAACGCCGGCTCAAGATTCAACTGGAGATGGGCGGGAAGAACCCCACGATCGTGCTCGCCGACGCGGATTTCGCGCTCGCGGTTGAGAACGTTGTGAATGGCGCCTTCTTCTCGACCGGGCAGAAGTGCACTGCTACCAGCCGCGCCATCGTCGAGGAGTCAATCTACGACAGGTTTGTCGAGGCGCTCGTGGAGCGCACTCGGAAACTGCGCGTCGGCAACGGACTCGAACCGGGTGTGGACATCGGACCGGCGATCGACCAGGCTCAACTCGACACCGACCTCCGGTATATCGAGATCGGCCGCAAAGAGGCCGGACCGCCCAGAATCGGGGGCGAGCGTCTGACGGGCGACGGTTATGACAAGGGCTACTTCGTGGCGCCCACCATCTTCGCCGATGTCACCGCGGACATGACCATCGCGCGGGAGGAGGTCTTTGGACCGGTGCTGGC
>JAEHDI010000133.1 GCA_016880505.1 Bryobacterales bacterium
AAGAACGTCCGCCCGGTCGCCGCGCTGAAGCCGTGGGCCTACTACCTCGCCGACGAGTCGTCTCTGACATGCTACACCGACCCATTCGACGTGGATTGGGCGCCCGAGGCGATCGCCGGCTTGCGCCAGTGGCTTCGAAAGGAGTACGGCAGCCTCGAGAAATTGAACAGCGCCTGGGGAACATCGTTTCAAGAATGGGATTCCGTGGTGCCGATGACGACCGAAGAGGCGCAGAAACACGGCAACTTCGCACCGTGGTCGGATCACCGTGTCTACATGGAGCAGGAGTTTGTTCAAGCCTTCGCCAAAGCACGCGAGTGGTTGCGTGAGATCGACCCGGAGGGCCGGCCGTCCATTTCGGGTACGCAGATTCCGACGGCCCACAACGGGTGTAACTGGTACGAGATCGACCAGCAGCTCGAATACATCCAGCCTTATTCGGGGGGAAGCCAGGATGCGATGCATTACCTGTTCAATCCGAAGCTTCAGATCACCGGCTTCACGGGCTACGGGCTCGTCGGCGACGAGGCCAAGCACCAGCAGTGGCAGCGGCTGTTCTACGGCCACACCGGGGCCTCGATCTTCTGGTATTACACGCTGATGAACCCCGACCTGACGCTGAGCGAGCAGGGAGCCGCGTTGGCGGATACGTTTGGGCGCCTTCAGTCCGGCATCGGCCGGATCTTCATGAATTCGAAGGTCCGAGAGGACGGAGTGGCGATTCACTTCTCGATGGCGAGTATCCGGGGCGCCTGGATCACCGACGGAAAACTCAGCGCCGACATGGGCAACGTCATGAGGAGTTCGAAGAACTTCGCTGAACTCAACAAACTGCGCAACGCGTGGGTGAAGGACCTGGAGCGGCAGGGGCTTCAACTCCGCTTCCTGGCGACGCCGCAGATCGAGGCCGGTGATCTGAAGAACTATCGGGTGTTGATCCTGCCGTACTCGATCGCTCTCTCCGATCGTGAGATCCAAGAGATCGAACGCTTCATGGATCGCGGCGGCGTGGTCTACGCCGACGAGCAGACAGGCAAGATGGACGAGCGCTGCCGGTGGCGCAAGGAAACACCGTGGCAGAACGGGCAGAAGGGTCTTGTACGAAGGGGGCCGGGCGATATTGAGTTGAAGCCGGCGGTACCAACGGATGGGAAGTTCCTTGTAACCGTTCGCGACTTCGGCGGTTCCCGGCTGATCGGACTTCTGCCGAAGGAGAAGGCAACCTACAGACTGCCGCCGATGAAGGGTGTCATCTACGACCTGATCCGGGGTGAGACGGCGCGCGGCACGTTGGAAGCGGCGCCCGGTACGCCGGTCCTGCTTCTTGCGCGGCAATCGGCTATCACGCGTCTTGATATGGATGCGAATTTGAACCTGAGGCTGCTCGACGCCGCAGGTGCTCCGGTAGACCGCTCGGTGGTGCATGTCGAGGTCTTCAATCCGGAAGATCGCCTGGTCCGCGAGTACTGCACGAATGTGGACATCGTGAATGGCGCCGGGCTTATCGAGATCCCGTTCGCGATGAGCGACGCTCGGGGTGCGTGGCGGATTCGAGTCCGCGACGCGATCAGCGGCCTTGGCGCCGAGCGAACGCTCACACCCAAGGCCTGACGGTTCGTCGAAAGGAGAAACATGGCGACAAAAACGATCGGCATCGCGGTGGCGCTGATCCTGCTAGGAGTGGCGGGCTACGTATTCACGGGATTTGTGAGCGTGACCGCGCTGATTCCGGCGTTCTTCGGCATCGTTCTGCTGGCGCTGGGGATTCTCGCCCGCGACGACAAGAAGCGCAAGATGGCGATGCATATCGCGGCCGCGGTCGGGCTGCTCGGCTTTCTCGGCTCGATGCGCGGGCTGATGAAACTGCCGGCGCTGTTGCAGGGCGAACCGCTCGAACGGCCGGTGGCGGTGCTCGCGCAGTCGATTATGGCGCTCTTCACCGCTTTCTTCGTCGGTCTATGCGTGAAGTCGTTCATCGACGCACGACGCTCAAGGCCATGACCGCGCCCGCGGTTGCGCTCCTGCTGCTGTTCACTGCACAGGCGTCCGGACCCGCTCCGTCAATTCCAAAGCGGGCCCGGGCCCTGATTCCGCGCCTGGAACGCGCTCTCACAGAGAATATCGCCGGCTTTTGGTATCCACGCTCGCTGGACCGCAAGTACGGTGGATATATCATCGCGTTCGACCCGAAGGGTGAGCCGAAGCGGGAATATACGAAGGGTCTGGTCACGCAAGCAAGGACACTGTGGCTGTTCGCGCGGCTGGCTCGGGGTGGATTTAAAGGACCCGGTTGGGGCAACCGGGAGATGCTGGAAGCGGCCGATTGGGGTTATCGCTTTCTTAGCGAAAAGATGTGGGACCACGAGCACGGAGGCTTCTACTGGGAGGTGGATGCGACCGGAGACCGCCGGCTCCGGCCGCGGAAAATGATCTACGGCCAAGCGTTTGCGCTTTACGCGCTCTCGGAGTATTACCTTGCGGGCCGCCGAAAAGAAGTGCTCGATTTCGCGGAACAGTTCTTCCGCCTGCTCGACGCGAAGGCGCACGACAGAACGTACGGAGGATACATCGAGGCGTTCGAGGAAGACTGGACGCCCCTCCCGGACGGGGAGACCACTTATATGCGGCCGGCGGGTCTCAAGACGATGAACTCGCATCTGCACCTCATGGAGGCGATGACGGTCTTCGCGGAGGCGTCCGAACTTGAAAAGGCGCGTGAGCGGCTGCTCGAGCTGATCACAATCGAAAGTAATACCGTGGTGCGGAAGGACGCTGGTGCGTGCACGGACAAGTACACCCGGCAATGGGAGCCATTGATGGACGGCGACAACGCGCGGGTGTCGCCGGGTCACGACGTCGAGAACATCTGGCTGCTCATGGAGGCCAACCGGGCGGCGGGGATTCTGGACCATCCGCTCCACGACCTCTACCGGGCTCTGTTCGCCCATGCTCTGAAGTTCGGCAACGACGAGTATCGCGGAGGGTTTTACGAGAGCGGCCTCCCAGGGCAGCTAGCCGACCGGCGCGACAAGATCTGGTGGGTGCAGGCCGAGGCCCTTGTCGCCGCGCTGCGGATGTTCGACGTCACCGGAGACCCCAAGTACTTCGAGGTGTTCGAGAAAACATGGGAGTTCGTGGATCAGCACCAGATCGACTGGAAGGGTGGCGAATGGCACGCCATTGTCACGCCGGATGGACCCGCGGACGTCGACAAAGGCCATCTGTGGAAGGCCGGCTACCACAACGGACGAGCATTGATCGAGTGCCTGAAAGTCCTGCGGAAAGTGGCGGAAGAACCCTAGGGGCTTGTTGAAGGTTTCGCACATGACTGATGCACCCGGCTCCAGCCGGTCCGATCCCAAAGCCGAGTACACCCGTCGCAGGGACGCCCGGCTGGCAGTGGCCGGGCGGCACGAGCGTCTCCACGTCCGATTCGGTAACTTCCGCCTGGCAGTGGCGGTGATTGCCGCCCTAATCGGTTGGCTCGCGCTAGTCCGTGACGCCCTCACGCCCTGGTGGCTGCTGGCGCCGGCGGTGTGCTTCGTTGTCCTCGCCATCCTGCACGACCGGGTCCTCCGGGCGCGCAGCCGCGAACTCCGGGCCGCCGCATTCTACGATCAGGGTCTCGCGCGGTTAAGTGACCGTTGGGCGGGGACAGGCGAAGCCGGTGACCGATTCTCCAGCAAGGAGCACCTCTACTCAGATGACCTCGATCTCTTCGGCAAGGGAGGCCTGTTCGAACTGCTTTCGATTGCGCGAACGAGGGCCGGGGAGGAAACACTCGCGAGGTGGCTGCTTTCGCCTGCTCCATTGGACGCCTTGCATGCGCGTCACGCCGCCGTGGACGAGCTTCGGCCGCGGCTTGACCTTCGGGAGGACCTTGCGGTGCTCGGCGAGGAGGTCCGGGCCGGGCTCCACTCGGAGCCGCTGGCTGCATGGGGAGACCAGCCGCCGACTCTCAACTCTCCGCGGGCGCGGATCGCCGCCGCCGCGCTTGCGCTCGCTGCAGTGGCCGCGCTGGTCCTCTGGATCGAGACCGGCCATCGCATCACCTTTTTTGCGGTGCTGGTCCTGGAGGCGGCATTCGGCTTGCATTACCGGAAACGAGTGGAACGAGCAGTTCACGCCGCGGAACTTCCCTCTCACGACCTTGCCCTGCTCTCAGAGGTGCTGGCCCGGTTGGAGCGGGAGAAGTTCCACAGCCCAATGCTGGCGGAACTACGCGCGCGGCTGGATACGGAAACGCAGTCGCCGTCGCGGTCGATCGCCCGGCTCAACCGGCTCATGGAATTGCTTGATTCCCGGGAGAACGTGGTGCTTCGGGTCTTCGGCCCGCCGCTCCTGTGGACGACACAACTGGCCTTCACAGTCGAAAACTGGCGCAAGCACCACGGCCCGGCCGTACGCCGCTGGCTCGAAGCGGTGGGAGAGATCGAGGCCCTGTCGTCGCTGTCGGGCTACTCGTGGGAACACCCGGCTGATCCGTTCCCGGAACTCACCGAAGACGGACCGCGCTTCGACGGGGAAGGTCTCGGACACCCGCTCATCCCAGAAGCTGGTTGCGTTCGCAACGATCTGCGCCTCGGAAGCGACGTCCGAATGCTGGTCGTCAGCGGATCGAACATGTCCGGCAAGAGCACACTGCTGCGCACGGTTGGGGTCAACGCCGTGCTGGCGATGGCAGGCGCCCCGGTGCGGGCGACACGGCTTCGGCTTTCCGAACTATCAGTCGGCGCTTCCATCCGCGTAGTTGACTCGCTCCAGGGCGGGACGTCGCGGTTTTACGCGGAGATCAAACGGTTACGCCGCCTGGTTGACCTCTGCGGCGGCCAGCGGCCCGTGCTCTTCCTGCTTGACGAGCTGCTCCACGGAACCAACTCGCACGACCGGCGAACCGGATCCGAGGCCGTGGTTCGCGGCCTGGTGGAACGCGGCGCGATCGGGCTGGTGACGACCCACGACCTCGCCCTGGCGCATATCGCTGAGGTGCTGTCACCTCCGGGGTCGAATGTTCATTTCGAGGACAACATCGAGGACGGCCGGATCACTTTCGACTACATTCTTCGGCCCGGCGTGGTAAGGAAGAGCAACGCCCTTGAACTGATGCGGTCAGTTGGGCTGGACGTCTAGGAGAGCGCTCACCGCTCCTTTCAGTTGCGGCTCTGCTTGGAGCGTCAACCCCTCACAGGCCGGCGGATACCCGGCCGGGCCTGGGATACCCATAAAGGCCGTGTTCCCGTATGTAGGCGAGCACCGGCCGGGGTACCTCGGGCGGGTCGTCTCCGGCGGCGAGTCTCGCACGGATCTCCGACGAGGAGACGGGAAGCGCCAGCGTTTCAAGCCGCTGGACCAGTGCACCGGGCGGCACCTTATACTGATGCCCCGGACGAGTGACTACGATGAACTCGACGGCGCGGATCACGTCCCCCCAGCGATACCAGGTGCGGATCTCCGCGAAGGCATCGGCCCCGATGAGGAAGTACAGTTTGCCCTCCGGACCCTGGAGGTTCTTGACCTTCTCGATTGTGGTAATCGAGTAACTGACCTCCTCAGTCTCCTCGAGGCGAGACGGCACAAATTCCGGGGTCGCCTCACACGCCAGTTCCACCATCCGCATCCGGTGCTTGTACGGAGCAGACGTGGTCTG
>JAEHDI010001034.1 GCA_016880505.1 Bryobacterales bacterium
AAGTCCAGTACTGTGTGCATTCTCAAAGTGCACCGTGGCCGGCTGACGACCCGTACTGGGCCAAGGCCGATTGGAAGGACGCCGCAGTCCTGCCGCCGCCCGCGGACTGGGGTGGAGGGCTCCCGGGAGGGAAGTTGCCCTCCCTCACAGGCCAAGCCGATCCGCCAAAGAGCGCGCCCCTCCAATGGCCCCAGCGCTATACGATTGTTCACTGGGCGGCGCTGCTTCCCGGCTTGCCTCCCGGCAGTTACGACTTGTGTTGCCGCACCATCGACGCCAACGGACTCGCTCAGCCCATGCCGCGCCCCCCACTGCCGAGGACCGGCTATAACGCCATCCACCGCGTCACCCTCGTCGTGAAAGCATGACCTAGAGCGTCAGCAAATACTGCACCAGGTCCTCCTTCTCGCCATCACTGAGCTGAAGGCCCATACACCCGTCGTAGTGGTTGACCACGTCGGACAGTGTCCCAAAGCGGCCATCGTGATAGAAGCCTCCCTTCTGACGCGAAAACAGTCCTGCGAGCGGTGCGGTTCGGTAAACCTTGTCCGGCGAACGGTCGGCCTGAAAACTGTCGATGCACACATCCGCTGGCGTATGCGCATTCCAGCCCGGCTCGGTGAACAGCGGCGGGGTGTGGCACCGGGCGCATTGGGCCTTGTCGTTAAATAGCGCCTCGCCCCGGCGGGCTGCGAAGTTGAACGGTTCCACGGGTGGCTTAGGCGCGGGGATCGCCAGTTGATAGACCTGTAACGCCGCCAGTTTCGGCGTAATGCGATCGTCCTCCGGACTGGCCGCAACGTCGGCGAAGCCATTCGCCGCGGCTACTGGGAACTGGCTCGGATTGTTCAACCGTGAATCGGAGAAGCGCCCCTTCCCGTGCATCTCCAGGTTGGCGACAAACGCGTTCCAATAGGTCACCGAACCCCAGCCTGTCGACGTGTGCAGGTTGAACCCGGCGAGCCCGTATGCAGGCGGGATCAATGTCGCGGCCGATGTTCCATCCGGGCGAAAAGCCTTCCCGTCCAAGAAGACCTGGGCATCGAACTTCCCCGGCCCCCACGAGAGCAGCACCTTCCGCAAGGTAGCCTGATCCACACCGAGCAATTTCGCCGGCGCGCTCAGGTCCGGGGACAGGTTGACGATCGCTCCGACATTCAGATCGCGATTCGGCCAGCCATCCAACCTGCGGCCGATGTGTCCGGCGGGGATTCCGGGGACACTGAACGAGTTGTCCACCGTCGAATGGCACAGCGCGCACTGTATTCCCATCGACGTCAGGCTCCCCTCGGAATTGAAAAACCCGGTCACGCCCACCACGGCGTTGAGCTTCAACAGCGCCAGTGTCGTGGCCGGGCTGTTCAGGTTGACTCTGCCGTGCCGCACGTCCGCAAGCAGATCCGGCGGAAGTGCGTCGGAATCCACCTTCAGCCCCACTCCCAGCGCGGTAGCGGGGCTCACGCCCGGCCCCACTCCGCCGAATGCGGAGCCCTGGATGGCCTGATGGAGTTTCAGTGTGCCGCCCCAGAAGGCTTCATCGCCGAAGGTGTCATAGCGGAATGTCTGCCGTCCCGCCTGGATCATGTCCTGGGCATTTTGCGCGACGATGTCTTGCTCGCGATCGCCGAACGCTTGTCGGGTGATCGTCAGGAACGACGCGGTTGTGGCTCCGGCCAGCACGATCCGCAGAAACCACTTCGCTGGTCTGCTCATTGGGTTTCTCCTCTCAGTCCGTGAACTCCTTCGCCAGCCGCCATAATGCGAACGCGCCCAATGCCAGCCCAAGATCGCGCAACGCCACGTCCAGGTACGACGCCATCGTTGCCAGGTTCACAATGATCAGGCACAGCCACGCTCCCACCAACGGCGCCCCCAGACGCGGTTTGAGCGCGACCAGAATTCCCGCTGCCACTTCAATGACGCCTGCCGCCAGCATTAGCGTGTGGCCGCCGGCGGGCGAAAGGTTCAATATCCACGGCGCAAGATACTGGTCCCAGTTGCACAGGAAGTGAAAGAATTTGTCGATACCCGCAAGAATTGGGGCTGCGGCGAAGCCCAGGTGCAGGATCCGATACGCCTGGTAGGCTGGACGCGTGCGCTCGACCGCCACTGCGTTGTTACCAAAAGCTGTGATCGTCGTGCTCATAACTACCTCCACCACAACAGAGCCGCGACGCCCTGATCCGTTGCAAAACTGCGACGCGCGTGGCTTTCGACCCGCCTGACGCCGCAGCCTTGTAACCTTTCGCCTGTTCGCGACTCTAAACGGGTATGGTGTTGCAGGAATGCCAGTCCGTCTCGGATACCGAGGTGGTAGATCGGGTTCGCGCCGGCGAAACCGCGCTGTAC
>JAEHDI010001035.1 GCA_016880505.1 Bryobacterales bacterium
AACTTTTCGGGGATTACCATCGGGAGAAGAAACTGATCCGAGTCTGGATGCGGACAGCCGTCCGCAAGCAGGTTACCTCCTTTGGGACGTTTCTCTCGACGCTCTGCCACGAGTTTTGCCACCACCTCGACATGGAGCGGCTCGGTTTCCGGGACTCGCCGCATACGCGCGGCTTCTACGGCCGCGCCGCCGTGCTCTATCACCACGCGCGCGGCACGCCGCCGAAGCCGCTCTTCTGGCTGCCGATGCGGGATGGCCGCTGGCGGATCGACTGGCCGCGCACGAATCGCGGCGCGTAATTCCTGCGTCGCCGTAATCCCTCCACTTCGTCTGTCCGGACGGAAAACGGGGACTGACTCCAGTTTCGCTGCAGTTGCGAAAGTGGTGTCTGTCCCCGCTTTTCCCGAATGGACGCACCTCAGGGGCATCGGCTAGCACTGGCGTGACACCGGGGGAGTACGGCAGCACTATCGGGCGCACCGTCACAAATGAACCTATTTCTCTATTGCCGATGCGAGCAGGAAAGCGGAGGATGAACAGGAAAGAGGATCTACGGATGTTAGGAATATTGGAGCGGTTTTCAGCTACAGCGGTGCGCGACCCGGAACGGAGGGCGAACGGCCGTTTTCCGATGGTGCGTGACGTCCACTACAAGGTGATGCATTCGAAGGGCAGGGACGAAATCGGGACCGGCCAGACGGTCAACATCAGCAGTACTGGAGTTTTGCTCACGGCACAGTCGCCTCTGCCGCCAGGCAGGCGGCTGGAGGTCTCCATTAGTTGGCCGGCCCAATTGGATGGCAAGTGTGGTCTGAAACTGATCGCCCGTTGCAGGGTCGTGCGCTGCACTGACACAACCGTCGCGCTGGAGATCGACAGGTACGAGTTCAGGACCGCCGGCCGGGAGTTTGCGCCCGCAACCGCGAATCTGGTCGCCCGGCTCTAGGGCGGAGCACCGGGTCGAATTCGACATCGCCTTCGACGTCCGGATTGAAGAGCGTACACCGCATCGTACCGGTACTTAACACCGGCGTCTAGTCCTAGCATTCAGCAAAGCAAGGGCCCACAATACTCCTGGTGCCTCGAATGCACACTGTGGATTCGATGAGGCCCGCGTCTCCCGCACGCCCAATCCGGCGGACGTGAGGGGTCCCTACCAAGCCGGGCTCAACCTGAGCGGCGGCGCACTGCCATGCGCCGCCATATTCTTTCCATGAGGCACGGCGCGCAGCCGGAAACGGTCAGGTCGGGAGCAGCCGGCGCAGCCCGGCGCCGCCAACGTTGGAGTAGAATTGCTTTGCCATCGCATCCAAAGAGCAATCACCATGAAATACGAGAATCGACGAGCATTTCTCCAAACGGCCGCCGCCGCGGTCCTGGCGCGGCAGGCCTTCCCGGTGCTGGGGGCGAACGACCGGATCAACCTCGGAGTGGTGGGCATCGGCGGCCGCGGCCGCGATCACATTGACGAGTTTGTGAAGCTGCCCCAGTGCCGCATCGTCGCCGTCTGCGACGTGGACCAGGCCGGCCGCGAGCGGGGCGTCGCCCAGGTGGAACGGCTGTCAGGCTACAAGCCAAAGCAGTACGCCGACATGCGACAACTGTTCGAGGACAAGGAGGTCGACGCGGTTTCGTTCGCCACGCCGAATCACTGGCACGCGCTCGGCGCCATCTGGGCCTGCCAGGCCGGGAAGGACGTGTACGTCGAGAAGCCGCCGAGCCACAACGTCTACGAGGGCCGCAAGATGATCGAGGCCGCCCGGAAGTACAACCGGATGGTGCAGGTCGGGTCGCAAAGCCGGAGCATGGGCTACATTCAGCGCGCCATGCGGCTGCTCGGAGAGGGAGTGATCGGCAAGGTTTACGAAGCGAAGGGATTGTGCTTCAACCCGAGGAAATCCATCGGCCACACGCCCGATGAGCCGGTGCCGCCCGGCATCAACTGGGACCTCTTCCTCGGCCCCGCGCCCATGCGTCCGTTCAGCCGGAACCGTTTCCACTATAACTGGCACTGGTTCTGGGACACCGGAAACGGCGACATCGGCAACCAGGGCATCCACGAAATGGACAAGGCGCGTTGGGGGCTCAACCGGGGCCTGCCGCTGCACGTCGTCTCGACCGGCGGGAAGTTCGTCCACCAGGACGATCAGGAGACACCCAACACTCAGATCGCCGTGTTCGATTACGGCGACGCCCAAATCACCTTTGACGTCCGCGGCCTGATGACTCCGGGAGAAGGCGATGTCCGCCGGGAGGACCACTTCGTCGGGAACGTCTTTTTCGGCAGCGAAGGCTACCTCACACTCGATGGCAACGGGTTCCGCGTCTACAAGGGCTATGAACGCAAGCTGGTAATGGACGAAAAGCCCGGCCCCGAGGGCGACACCGGCCCCCACATGGCGAACTTCCTGGCGGCCTGCCGCAGCCGCAAATACCAGGACCTGACCGCCGATATCGAGATCGGGGTCACCTCCGTAGCCCTTGTTCATTTGGCCAACATCAGTTACCGCGTCGGGCGGCGGCTGACCATTGACCCCGCTACCTGGCGGATCAAGGGCGATCCGGAAGCGGAGCGGATGCTCACGCGTCCCTACCGTGCTCCCTACGTCGTTCCCGACAAAGTCTGAACGGAAGCGGGACAGGCCTACTCTGTCCTGAGCGTTGTTCGCAAACTGGGGGACAGGCCTACTCTGTCCTGAGCGCAGTTTGCGAGCGGACAGAGCTGCCTGTCCCGGCTCCCCCACTACGGCGTCGCCGGTGTGAGATCGAACGGGCCTGACCAGTCGCTATAAATGATGCAGTCCGCACCGGCCTTGCAGGTGGTGGTGTGCTTCACACCGCCGGGAAGGTAAAAGTAGGAGCCGGCTCCCAGCTCCTTTGGCTTCTGACCTTCCACTCCTTCCACCATCGTCCCTGAAATGACGACGCTCCTTCCGCTCGCGGTGTGCGTGTGCAGGGGAACCTCTGTTCCACCGGCAAATTTTGCAAACGAACCGTGCGCGCCCTTCTGGGCGTTCCCCCAGGCCACTGCCTGTTGAACGCCTGTAGCGTTCGGCGCATCTACCCATTTCAGCTCGGAGGCCGCTCGCAGTACGGCTCTCTTGGCGGCCTCTTGGGCATGCATGGAAAGCACCGCCGCGCAGAAAAGCGCCGCGCCGGCGGCGATGAGTAGTCGATTCACACGTGGTTTCATTGGTACCCCCTTTGCCGCAAGTATAGAAGAAATGGGGACTGACTACCATTTCGCTGTTGTTGCGAAATGGCTGTGTGTCCCCTTTTTCTTCCTGGTGCCGCGCTCGTTGCAGTTGGAGACGGATTGAGGAGGTGAGGGCATCGGAAGACGCGCTCCAGGGACGGAGCGCGGAGCAGAAATGAAGCTGACTTTGCTAGTTTCGAAATAGAGGGGGCATATGTTCGCTGCGCTGGTTGTGCTTCTCGCGTCCGGACCGGGCGAAACTGGTCCTGACGCAGTCGCTCCTTTTTGCCTCTACTTCTTCCGCTCTACTACCCACTCGCAATGCGAATCGCCACGGACCATATTCTTGGTAAGTCTGAAAGTAAAATTTGGGTTTAAACTTTCGGCAGCTCCATCACCCCATGCTTGATGGCCTGCGCCGCAAGTATCAAAGTCAAGGCCTAACTCCTTCCACCTCTTGTGCCAAGGACACTCAGTCGTCTTTCCCACACATCTGTCTTTGGTAGCTTCAACAACTTCGAACTTAAACTCCGGCCCCATTGCCGTTTGAGCAAGGAGATGCATAATCCCTTCGACATCGCCGGCGTTCTCAGTGGCTAATCCGAGGGTATCAGCAAATTCCTTTGCTCCCTTTCCTGCTTCATACCAGAGCGGCCCATTGAACTCCTCAAATTTCTTCTGTCCTACAGCCTGCTTTAAGGCATTAGAAATTGCAATGTATGCGCCGGTCAATCCTTTCGTTGCAATCTCCCACCTCGTTTTCTCAGGAATCGTTTCTATCGTGTTAGCCATCGAGACCATCCCCTTTCGTGCACATTTCTTTGTGTCGTGCCCTTCCTTTTCACAGGTAAGAGTATATTAGCCGGGATTTCCATTTTGGGTCCCCAGGACGTCGCGAGTATACATCAACCAGGATTTCCATCTTGGCACCCAGCATGGGGCGAGTATACACCCATTCGCCTTCCTTCGATCCCCCGTGGTCGGTCTTTTCCCTTCGGGAACCGTGTTCGTCTCCGCCCAAATGGAACTCCACCTTCGCCACCACCCGACGCGTCTCGTGCGGCTGCTGCGGGCCGCGGTCTTCGAGGTCACCGAGACGATTTCTTCAGCCGGTCGGTGTCGGGGTAGGAGCCGGAGCGGAAGATGAGGGACATGTCAGTTCTTCTGCCGGATGCGGCGGGTCAGGTGCTGCCAGGCGAGCGAGATCAGACAGGCAAGCAGGTAGAACCAGAGCGCCTGCACGGCCCAGAAGAACCAGGCTGGGCCGGTGTTGAAGAGGCCGTCCAGCCGAATCAGGCGCAGAGCGAGAACGAGCGGAGCGAGGAGGATCACCCATGTCTCCCAGAGGTACGGGATCGACACGAAGACATCAGCGAGGGGCGGGCACGGGAGTCCCGTGTCCTTGCCGGAGAAAGCCCAGCTTTGGGTGTGCCCGCCGTAGGCGACGACTAGCATGAGTGCGAGGAGGGCGATGCGCATGCGGTCTGGTTTGCAGAGGTTGAAGGGCATGGGTTCAGATCTGTCGCATCGAGGTGGTGTTAATCCTTACGGTGCGATACGGAACACGTATTGGAGCTCTCGTTCCCTGGCGAGTTTTTCAAAATCATACCAGCCGTCGCTTGCGCCGCCCCAGCCGAGATTCACATGAACGAACATTCGGTCGTTGTTCTCGGCTGTGCCATCAAACACTGCGGCGTGTCCATTGCGCACGATCTTGATGCCAAGAATATCGTCAAAATAGGCGACCAGGGGGCGGCCTGCGTGCAGCTCCGATCGTATGGTTTCCGCGAGGTTGGATTCAATCCTCGTCACCGTGCAGCCATAGTGTTCCGCGATTTCGCGGGGAATTCGGGCAACATCCATGTATTCGGCGCCGCCGAAGTCCTTCTGTACCACCGCCGCCGTTTGAGAACAGTACCGCGTCGTCGCGAGTGAATCCTCCCGCAGCGTATCCTGCGTTATTGCCGGCACCATGCGATCCCAATCGACCGAACCATCGAACGTCTCATCAATCGTCACGCCCCGGCGAGTTTGGTAGCTTGCCCGCCCTCTCGGCTCCAGACGGTGAAAGGCGAGTACTTGGGCAAACGCGACCGACCAACACCCGAGATTTTCCCGACCCGGCGCCAGTGTGGCGTACGGGCCATCTTGTTGCCAACGGGTGCGGATCAGCGGCCCTCGCGTTTCCTGCCATATCGCCTGGGTTCGGAAAAGTCGGCCACCAGTTTTTTCTCGAGTCCGCCCTTGAGCACCCATATGCCGAAAACCAGGATTCCGGCCACAAGAGGCATCAGAATTGCCGCCTTGATAAGGATGCGCCTTCTTTTCATAAGTGGTCATCCACTACAACACCAAAATCCTCCTTGACCGGGTGGTGGAGCGGTGGGTCAGCGCAAGTCGTCTGGCACGGGCGCCTGGCTCACTGCTTCAACGCCGCGGCGATGGCCTTTTCTGCCAGCGCGAGCATGATGTCGTAACCGGCGTCGTTGGGATGCCGCCCGTCGTGGGTCAGCTCGCGCCGCAACATCTGCTCTTCGTCCGCCATGGCCGAGTAGTAATCCAGGTAGACGAGTCCGTTCTTCTCGGCATATTGCCGAATCCAGCTATTCAGCGCTCGGATCTTCCGGAGCCCCATGTCCAGCGCGGCCAGCAACTCCGGCGGGCGGACCTCCGTCGGCTTCCGGAAGCAGTCGCAGGCTGGCGGCAGGGAAGCCAGCACCACGCGAATGCCATTAGCCCTGGCGAGCTCCGCCATGGACATGAGGTTGTCTTCGATGGCTTCGAGCGTGGTGGAACCGGTGCCGCCGGCGATGTCGTTGGTGCCGCCTAGGATGACCACGGCC
>JAEHDI010001036.1 GCA_016880505.1 Bryobacterales bacterium
CGCGGCGTTGTTGCGCAGGACCTTGAGGAGCGCAACCTTGCCCGGTTGTGCCTCGGCTACCAGATTGAGCATGGCGGAAGAATCGAGCACCGGCTTGTTTTCGACTTCCACTAGGATGTCGCCCGGCTTTACCCCGGCACGATCGGCAGGCCCGCCACGCACCACGCCTGCGATCAGCACGCCCTTGCTGCCATCAGGCAACTTGAACGACTCCGCCAACTCGGGCGTGATGTCTTGCACCTCGACTCCGATCCACCCACGCGTGACAGATCCGGTGGCTATGATCTGATCCATGACCTGACGTGCCAGGCTCACGGGGATCGCGAAGCCGATCCCCATGGACCCTCCGCTACGCGAATAGATCGCGGTATTGACGCCGATCAAGTTGCCGCTCGCATCCACCAGCGCGCCGCCCGAGTTGCCGGGGTTGATCGCGGCATCGGTCTGGATGAAGTTCTCGAAGGTGTTGATCCCCAGGTGGCTTCGTCCCAGACCGCTGACGATGCCCTGCGTCACCGTCTGACCGACTCCGAACGGGTTTCCGATCGCCAGCACCACGTCTCCGACACTCGCCTGCTCAGGGCGTCCGAAGGTGATGGCAGGGAGGCTTTTCAGCTCTACCTTCAACACGGCGAGGTCGCTTTCGGGATCAGCGCCCACGAGCTTGGCCCTTGCCTGGCGGCCGTCGTTCAAGGCGACCTCGATCTCGTCCGCCGCCTCGATGACGTGGTGGTTAGTCAGGATGTAACCGTCCGAACCGACGATCACGCCCGAACCCAGGCTCGAGGTCCGCTGGGTTTCGCCGTCCAACTGGTCGCCGAAGAAGCGACGGAACAAAGGGTCGTCCATGAACGGGTGCCGCCTGAACTTCACCTCCTTGCTGGTAGAGATATTCACCACGGAAGGCATGGCCTTGCGTGCCGCGAGGCTGTAGGAGCTGACCCCCTTGCCGGCAACCGGCGGTTCATCCTTGGGTGGGGTATGGCCGCGCGATTCAGTGATCGTGAGGACGCTGCCGGTGCTGCGCCCAGTCAATAAGTCGGGCCGCAGAGTCTGCACCACGAGGAGGATAGCCAAAGCGACGGTGGTAGCCTGGGCGAATGCGAGCCAGATCTTGCGCATGCGGAAATGCGGCTGCGAGCCGCGAAACCTATCTGAGAGGCGGTTGATGCGAAAAGGGAAATTATATGCCGTAACCGGGCCTTTCCCCGAATTGCGAGCGACCCGCCGACCCACAAGGGGCCGCTCACCGGAGTTAAATCCGCTTGTTTGACAAGCACTAATAGATGCCGTTAAGATGCGCCCCTTCGTTTGATCCGGACCCATTCCTCGGTCCAGAGCTCCGAGAGTCAGGGAACAATCGTTCATGAAGACCTTTTCTGCGAAGCCCCATGAGGTCAAGCGCGAGTGGTTTGTGATCGACGCAACCGACAAGGTACTCGGTCGCTTGGCCGTCGATATCGCCAAGCGGCTGCGCGGGAAGCACAAAGCGGAGTTCACTCCGCACGTGGACACAGGGGACTACATTGTCGTGATCAACGCGGAAAAGGTGCGGGTGACCGGCCGTAAGGCCGAAAGCAAAATGTACTACCGGCACAGCCAGTTTGCCGGCGGACTCAAGACGACCCCCTTCGCCAAGCTGCAGGCGAAGTTCCCCACGCGTATCATCGAAAAGGCGGTTAAGGGGATGCTGCCGAAAGGCCCGTTAGGCAGCGCGATGTACCGCAAGCTCAAAGTGTACGCAGGAGCGCAGCATCCGCACCATGCCCAGCAGCCGCGGGAGCTGAAGCTCAACGGAAATTGAAGTTCGTCTAGGACATAAGCATGGCAACTCAGCAGCAATATTACGGGACCGGCCGGCGCAAGAGCGCAGTGGCGCGC
>JAEHDI010001037.1 GCA_016880505.1 Bryobacterales bacterium
AACAGGAATTTTATCAATCGGGAGAACCGTGAACGATACGGAAGCGACGGGCTGGCGGAGCTGGTGGACAATCCGTTCTATGGCTTCTTCCAGGGACCCGACGCCATCTTCAACGAACCCGACTCTCCTTACAACGATCCTCAGATTGAGCGCATCTATCTATTGCGACCATACCCGCAGTTCGCCGGCAGTTTCGGCGGGTATCCCCAGTTCATCGCCAACGCAAGGTATAACGCCCTGCAGATCAGGTTCGAGAAGCGATACTCGCACGGATTGGCCTTCACGGGGAATTACACCTTTTCCAGAATGACCGACGATAATTCGCTCGGGTTCAATCCGTGGGTGGGTGATCTGCAAACCACCGGCGAGCTTCAGGATCTGACCAACCTCAGTAACGAGAAATCGAGGAGTGGCGTGGACACACCACAGCGGCTGGCGTTCGCCGTTAGCTACGATCTTCCGTTGGGGCGAGGTAAGCTGGTGGGCGGCAAGATGAGCAGGGGTCTTGACGCCGTGCTGGGCGGTTGGAAAACCAACGCCTTTGTCACCTTCCAATCCGGCAACCCTGTGGGCGTGCACATGGCTGAGGGTCGATTGGCCGATGGCAATCAGCGCCCCAATGTCTCGGGAAGCGTTTCCGGCGCCGGCATCCAGGCGGTAGTGGACGGCGCGGGGAACTTCTTCAACGTCGATGCCTTCTCGGACCCGGGCGACCAGATCCCCGGCAATGCGCCGCGTTACTTCTCTGACCTGCGGACCCACGGGATCAAGAACATCGACTTCTCCCTCTTCAAGGAGTTCTACTTCCGGGAGGACGTCTACCTCCAATTGAGGGCCGAGTTCTTCAACTTCCTAAATACGCCGAGGTTCGGGTTACCTGACACTTCATACGGGAGCAGCGATTTCGGTCTGATCACGTACCAGACAAACCGCGCGCGGAACGGCCAGATTGCGATACGCTTCGTGTGGTAGAAGACAGGGCGCCGGCCGCGCCGCGGTCCTCGCGTTCTGTGCGCTGTTGTGCGCCCTGCACACCATTCTGGCCGCACCGCAAAAACCGGCGGCTGAAGATCACGCCGCGAAGGGTTTGGCAGATGCCCGAAACGGCGATCTGAAGAGCGCCGAATCCGAGCTTCGAAAGGCCGTAGCGCGGTCTCCGGATAACGCCTTTTGCCTGGGAACCCTGGGCGCCATCCTGGGGATGCAAAACAGGCTGGAAGAGTCGAGTCAGTTCTTACAAAAAGCACTGAAGGTCAACCCGGAGGACTGGACAACACGGCGCAATCTCGCTTCGAACCAGTTTCAGCTCGGCAAGCTAGCCGAGGCCAGGGAGAATCTCGACATCGTCCTGAAAAAGGCTCCCGAAGACAAGACGGCCGTTTTGCTCCTCGGGATGGTGGCCGAGGAAATGGGGGACTACGCCACCGCAGTGGGGCGCTTGACCTCAGTGCCCGAGCTGACCGCACGGAACCCGAAGTCGATCGCCGCGCTCACGCGTTCGTATTACCGGACCGGAGCGCAAGAGCAGGCCCGAGCTACGTTGCGGCAAATGATCGATCCCGAAGGAGTGCTCCTGGGAGCCCGGATCGCAGCCGGAGCTGACGATTTCCAGCAGGCGGAGAGCATGCTTGCCTCCCTGCCGCCTTCCTTCCAACACGGAAACGACACGCGTTACGAGTTGGCGCTGGTTCGATATCGCACCGGCAAATACGCGGAAAGCGAGAAGACGCTGAGGGGTTTGCTGGATAGCGGTGTGCAGCACAGCGACGTTTTCAACCTGCTTGCCTGGTGTCATTACAAACAGGGCCGGATGAAGGAGGCCGTAGCGGCGATGGACCTGGCGATCGACCGCGATCCGGCGGCCGAATCCAACTATTACGACCTCGGCCTGATGCTGCTTAGTCGCGACCGCGCCCCCGTCGCTCTGGAGGCAGCCAGGAAGGCCGTGG
>JAEHDI010001038.1 GCA_016880505.1 Bryobacterales bacterium
AGGCGAGCATGTCGAACTCCGGAACACCGCAGGCCGGGCCGAACCGACCGAGAGGCTGGGGTCGAAGCCGCGCGTAAGCACCTCAGTGCCAGGGCGAAGGGGATGAGAGGAATGCTTGAGGTGGGCCATACACCCTCCTGTTCAGAGTGTATACCAGACCCACAAAGAGGTGGTGAAAACTTGGATCCGGCTCAAATCAAGGGACTGGGCCGACCGCTTGGTCCGGCCACAGCTCTGTATTCACGAGGTTTGGGGGGCGGCGGCCTTCGAGGATCGCCACCGCGTTGCTGACCGCCATCATCGACATACGCCGTCGCGTGTCTACCGAGGCACTGGCAATGTGGGGCGCCAGCACAACGTTTTTCAGCTCGAGAAGGAGCGGATGAACCTCCGGCTCGCGTTCGAACACGTCCAGCCCGGCGGAGGCGATGATGCCCGCCCGGAGCGCTTCGGCCACTGCCGCCTCATCGACTACCGGGCCGCGCGCGGTGTTCACAAGGATGGCCGTCGGTTTCATCTGGCGAAGCTCGGCGGCGCCGATCAGCCGCATGGTCTCCGGGAGCAGCGGTACGTGGATGCTGACGAAATCGGATTCGGCGAGAAGTTTTTCCTTCGGGACGAACTCAAGACCCAGTTCGCGCTCGACCATCGCGGATACAGGTTGCAGGTCGTGATAGAGAATCCGCATCGAGAATCCCCTGGCGCGGCGGGCGACTGCCTGGCCGATGCGGCCCATTCCGAAAATGCCTAGAGTCTTGCCGTGTATGTCTTGGCCGACCAGGAGGTCAATCGTCCAGCGACGCCACTCCCCCGAGTGAACGAACGCATGTGCCTCCACGACGCGGCGCGCGGCGGCCATCAGCAGCGCAAAGGCGAAATCGGCGGTCGTCTCGGTGAGCACGTCCGGTGTGTTCGTCACAAAAATTCCCTTGCGGGTAGCCGTCGGGATCTCGATGTTGTCAAAACCCCCGGCGACATTGGCAAGTACCCGGACACCCTCCAGTTGCTCGATCACCTGGGCGCTGAACTTGTCGGTGAGTTGGCAGACGACGGCTTGTGTGCCTCGCGC
This sequence comes from Bryobacterales bacterium, assembly GCA_016880505.1. GTDB lineage: Bacteria > Acidobacteriota > Terriglobia > Bryobacterales > Bryobacteraceae > JAEHDI01. The sequence continues at coordinate 1,070 of JAEHDI010001038.1, forward strand.
CCGGCTGAGAAGTTCGGCCGGTGGCAGTCCGTCGTCCGAGTCCGCATAGTCCACGTCGGCGTGATCCCGCAGGAATTCGACGGCTTCGGGGTAGATGCGCTTTGTCACCAGCACGGAAGGCCTGACGGATGTCATTTGGTTCGCAATTGTCGCATAGAGCCGGGGCGTCGTACAATTGACGGATTCGGCTGCGGACCGCATCGGAAACAGAAAATTTCTGGAGGTGAACTTGGCGAAACTCGGATTTCTCGGTCTTGGGATCATGGGCTACCCGATGGCACGGAACCTTCTTCGTGCAGGCCACGAGGTTGCCCTCTGGTCGCACACCAGTTCGAAGGCGAAACAGTTGGCCGATGCCGAGAAAGGCAAATATTGCGGCACTCCGCGGGAGGTAGGCGAGTTCGCCGAGTGCGTATTCCTCTGCGTTGGCAACACATCGATGTCCCAGAGCGTGATCTTGGGAGATAACGGCATCGCCGCGGGCGCCAGGCCGGGCACGGTGATCGTCGACGCTGGAACGATTTCGCCAAGCCGCAGCCGCGCTGTGAGCGCCGAACTTGCAAAACGCGGGTTGCACATGCTCGACGCGCCTTGCACCGGGTCACGCCCGGGGGCGGAAGGCGGCACGCTTACGTTCATGGTCGGTGGCGATAAGGAAGTTTTCGAGCGGGTCCGCCCTTATTTCGAACCGATGGGCAAGCGCCTTTACTATTGCGGCGGACCAGGCATGGGACTGCACGCCAAGCTGACCCAGAATCTTGTGCTCTGCAACATCATTGAGGCTTTCTTCGAAGGAATCGTGCTCAGCACAAAGGCCGGCGTGGAACCCCAGTTGATGCTCGACATCCTGTCCAACAGCGCCGCCAAGTGCGGCTTGATCGAATATACAGCTCCGTTCATCCTCGACCGGAACTTCAGCCCGAACTTCCCGCTGAAGTGGATGCACAAGGACATCGGGCTGATGCTCGAATCCGGACAAGAGCTTAATGTTCCCCTGCCGTTGACCGCTCTGACGGAACAGATGTTCCGTGCAGCTCTCGCTTCCGGCCTCGGAGATGAGGATTTCTGCTCTGCAATCAAGACGTTAGAGGCATGGGCCAGGGTAGAAGTCAAGAGGGGCTGACGACTGCACTTTCAAAATTCGAAATTTTCGCTTGCATTCTGAGAAATCATATTCTATTATTGGAAGTAAGCCGGGGAGGCAACTCCCACCAAAGCGAGACTAACCTCTAATAAAGACCCCTGAAGCAATCCTCCCCGGCGCCCCAAAAAAAGAGTTTTCCACAACGGTGGGAACCCTCGTTTCGGATTTCCTGCTCCTGGCTGTTCTGATATCATTGCCTAGGGTGCAACCCTGCGCCTGCTTTCCCGGATGAAGAGACTGACCATCCTCGGGTCGACCGGATCAATTGGCACGAGCACCCTGGACGTCGTCCGCCGAAACTCCGAGGAGTACCGTGTTTTCGCCTTGGTCGCCGGCCGAAACCTGGATGTTCTGATCCCCCAGATCCGCGAATTCCGCCCTGCGGTGGTTGTGGTGGCGACGGAAAAGGTCCTTCATGACCTTAGGAATCGGCTGGCTGAGTCCGGACATCCGCGCTCAGAGTGGCCGGAACTCGGATGGGGACCCGAAGCGAGGGTGCGGGCGGCGATTGCGCCGGAAGTTGACTTCCTGATGTCGGCCATCGTTGGGGTGGCCGGACTGGAGGCAACG